>NZ_JBXEOV010000007.1:0-174276 GCF_056856695.1 Psychrobacillus sp. Z16_25
TTGTCAGTGCGTTGATATCGCTCGAACACAGTAGTGGAGAACTTACCATCACGAGTGCGTGGCACCTTCAATTTGATTTTACCAATCGCCAACATATAGTCGCGCTCATAGTAGCCGTTTCGCTGAGAAGTACGGGATTCCGTACGTTCATAGGCTTCTGCTTGTAGATATGCATCCCGTTCATTCTCCATGCATTCATTCAAGGTTAAGATAACAAGAGACTTGATGGTACTACTCATATTAGATTCAAGTACAGCCGCTTCAATTTCTTCCATGTTTAGGTTAAGATTAAGTTGAGTCATATAAATTCCTCCTAATGTTTTTGGTCGCACACTAACATTTACCCAGGAATTTATATGACTTTTCACTTTTACACAATTATATGTACATAATCTGGTGGAAGGGCATGGCCGATGTCTGCTAGGGATAGTGGAGATGCCTTTATTCTCGTTCGGCTGGGATTTACTCTCACTCGGCGGAAGGTTACTCTCGGCTGGGGTCAGTTTATTCTCAGATAGGAGCAGTTTACTCTCATTCAGCGGATTTACTCTCATTCAGGTGGTATTTACTCTCAGATAGCCGGGTTTTACTCTCGCTTAGAATGGTGGAAGGGCATGGCCGATGTCTGCTAGAGATAGTGGAGATGCCTTTATTCTCGTTCGGCTGGGATTTACTCTCGCTCGGCGGAAGGTTACTCTCGGTTGAGGTCGGTTTATTCTCCGATAGGAGCAGTTTACTCTCATTCTGGAGCCATTTATTCTCGGATAGGCAAATGTTACTCTCAGTTAGAATCCTCTAAGTATAAAAAAGCTGTCTTACGATTCAAGGGAATGAATCAGAAGACAGCTACATTATTTTATGCTTTTGTATAGCGTAATACCGGTTTACGTGCAGCTTTCGTTTCATCCAGGCGGTTAATCACCGTTGTATGTGGTGCGTTTTGTACCATCTCCGGATTTTCTTCTACTTCCTTCGCAATTTGAATCATCGCGTCACAGAAAGCATCCAATGTTTCTTTAGATTCCGTTTCTGTAGGCTCAATCATCATGCCCTCTTCTACGTTCAGCGGGAAATAGATTGTAGGTGGATGATAACCGAAGTCTAACAGACGTTTTGCCATATCAAGCGTACGCACACCTAGTTTCTTTTGACGACGGCCGCTAAGCACGAATTCATGTTTACAATGACGGTTATATGGAAGATCAAAATAAGGCTCTAATCTTCTCATCATATAGTTCGCATTTAAGACAGCATACTCTGTTACCGCTTTTAATCCATCAGGACCCATTGAACGAATATAGGTGTAAGCACGCACGTTAATTCCAAAATTGCCATAGAAAGGTTTTACACGACCGATTGTCTGTGGACGGTTGTAATCAAACGTATATTTCTCATCTTTCTTCACTAGGACTGGACTTGGTAAAAACGGGATAAGGTCTGCCTTCACTCCAACTGGGCCTGATCCTGGACCTCCACCACCATGTGGACCTGTGAACGTTTTATGAAGATTTAAGTGCACACAGTCAAAGCCCATGTCTCCTGGACGAGCTTTCGACATAACGGCATTTAAGTTTGCCCCATCATAGTATAGCTTGCCACCGACACCATGAATGATTTCTGCAAGCTCTAAAATATGCTCCTCAAATAACCCTAGTGTGTTAGGGTTCGTAAGCATTAATGCAGCTGTATCAGGACCCGCTACTCTACGAAGATCCTCTAAATCAACAAGGCCATCTTCGTTGGATTTTACCGTGATTGTTTCAAAGCCAGCCACTGATGCGGATGCAGGATTTGTACCATGAGCAGAATCCGGTACAATAACTTTCGTACGGTCCATATCTCCATTCGCTTCATGAAAGGCACGGATCATCATAAGGGCCGTCCATTCCCCGTGAGCACCTGCAGCAGGTTGTAATGTTACTTCATCCATTCCAGTAATTTCAACTAAGGATTGCTGCAAGTCATACATTAGCTCCATAGCTCCTTGCACGGTCTCTTCCTCTTGTAATGGATGAATATTAGCAAAGCCTGGGAATCTCGCTACAGACTCATTGATTTTCGGATTATATTTCATCGTACAAGAACCAAGCGGATAAAACCCTGTGTCTACCCCATGATTGCGATTGGATAAAGCAGTATAGTGACGCATAATATCTAACTCGGATACCTCAGGCAGCTCTGCTTCTTCTTTTCGGATTAGTCCTTCCGGAAGGATTGTAGAAAGGTCTACTTCAGGGACATCTAGCTCAGGCAAGCTATATCCAACTCGTCCTTCTCTTGTAATTTCAAAAATTAATGGTTGATTATCCTTATGCATAAAGAGCCCCCATTTCTTGCACGAGTGCATCTATCTCTTCTTTGGTACGCTGTTCTGTTACAGCAATTAACACATGATTTTTTAAATCAGCATTTACTTTTCCTAAATCAAAGCCACCAATGATTCCTTTTTCTAAAAGCTTATGATTGCCTTCAGAGATAGATCCACCTGCTTTCACGACTATTTCATTAAAATGAGCACCTTGGAATGGCACCTCAAAGCCCGCTTGCTCGAATGCTTGCTTAGCATAATGTGCTTTTGTAATATTTTGAACAGCCATTTCTTTTATTCCTTTTTTCCCAAGAGCTGTCATAGCCACAGAAGCAGCCAATGCGTTTAGCGCTTGGTTAGAGCATATATTAGATGTCGCTTTGTCACGACGGATATGCTGCTCACGAGCCTGAAGTGTCAACACGTACCCACGACGACCTTCTTCGTCTGTTGTTTCTCCAACTAGACGTCCTGGAACTTTACGCATTAACTTGGAAGTAACTGCGAAAAATCCACAATGTGGTCCACCGAATGCTTCAGATATCCCGAAAGGCTGCGCATCACCTACTGTTATATCTGCACCAAGCTTGCCAGGTGGAGTTAGTACCCCAAGAGAAAGAGGGTTTGCTGATACAATAAATAATGCATTCACTGCATGAGTGATCTGCTCTACCTCCGAAAGATCTTCTATTTGACCAAAAAAGTTTGGATACTGAACCATTACACCGGCAGTATTTTCATCTACAGCCTTTTCTAATTCTTCTAGATCCGTTACGCCATTCTTCATAGGAACAGTAACTACTTCAATGTTTTGCCCTCTTGCATAGACCTTTACCACATCAATATATTCTGGATGAATTGCCTCAGAGACTACTAGCTTCTTACGACGAGTATGTCCCGCAGCAAGATTTCCTGCTTCTGCTAACGCTGTACCGCCATCATACATAGAGGAGTTAGCCAAATCCATCCCAGTCAATTCACAGATCATTGTCTGGAATTCGAAAATTGCTTGTAGTTCTCCTTGAGAAATCTCTGGCTGATACGGTGTATAAGCAGTATAAAATTCTGAACGTGAAATAACATGGTCCACAATGATAGGCTTAAAGTGATCGTACACACCTGCACCCAAAAAGGACGCATATTGTTTGCTGTTTGCATTTTTTGCAGCAAGCTGTGACAATTCTTTTAGTAATGCAGCTTCTGCTTTTGCAGGCTTAATATTATATTCTCCTTTGAAACGAACCTTCTCAGGAATATCAGCAAATAATTCATCAACGGAAGAAATCCCAATAACCTCTAACATTTCTTGCTGATCTTTTTCAGTCATTGGTAAATAACGATGCTTCATGAAAGGATAACCTCTTTCTTCTGATTATTTTTCTCTTTTATAAAAAGGAGTCGCAACAGTTACTGCCTTTAAGCGCTTGTTTCTTATCTCTACTTCTACCTCTTGACCAAGCTCTGTATATGCTGTTTCAATTAGCGCAAGACCGATGTTCTTTTTAAAGGTTGGGGACTGTGTTCCCGTAGTGACAAATCCGATTTGCTTATCCCCAACATAGACTGGATAGCCTGTACGAGGAATCCCTTTATCAATCATTTCGAGTCCAACGCTCTTTCTAGGTATGCCATTTTGTTTTTGCTCTACTAACACTTCTTTGCCAAGAAAGTCAGCATCTTTCTGAAGCTTTACCACAAAGCCGATGCCTGCCTCAAGTGGAGAGATATCCTTCGAAAGCTCTTGACCGTATAATGGAAGACAAGCCTCAAAGCGCAATGTGTCTCTAGCACCTAGGCCGCAAGGTAGAACACCTTCCTCTTCTCCTGCTTCTAGAAGCTCTTTCCACAAGTCTGCTACATCTTCGCTAGATGCATAGATTTCGAATCCATCCTCCCCGGTATAACCAGTTCTGGACACAAGCACTTTTTTACCAGCCACTTCAACCTCATCTTGAAAACGGAAGAATTTAATAGAAGAAAGGTCTGTAGAGGTAAGCTTTTGAAGTATCTTTTCTGCCTTTGGTCCTTGCAATGCCAATAGTCCATAGCTATCAGAAAGGTTAACAAGCTCTACGTCATCTGTTGCATGCTGCTTTATCCAGTTAAAGTCCTTTTCAATATTACCTGCATTTACGACTAATAAATAATGATTTTCTTCAAGCTTATAAACTAACAAATCATCTACTATTCCACCATCGGTATAACACATAGCAGTATATTGCGCTTGACCAACTGCCAATTTGGAAACATCATTAGTTATAAGTTTTTGTAAGAAGGCTTCGCTTCCTGTCCCTTTTACAATTATCTCTCCCATATGAGAAACATCGAATAATCCAGCTCTTGTACGAACAGCCTCATGCTCTTCTTTAATGCTTGAGAATTGGACTGGAAGTTCCCAGCCACCAAAATCAATCGTTTTTCCACCATAAGCTGCATACACATCAAATAAAGGTGTCCTCTTTAATTGCTCAGTCAAGTAATTTCCTCCTTCTCTTACGTTCAAGCTTGCGTTCCTCCAAGACCATAAAAAAGGACAGAGGAACCCCTTTGTTACTAAGTAGGTTTCTCTGTCCTGGCACCTGAAAGTTTACCAAAATGGCTTTCCTCTTTGGTGGCTTCTCAAAACTATAGACAAGCACTCTCCAGAGTTGCGTCCTATATGAGTTCTTTTGCCTGAGAGATTCATAATCTTCGCATTATTTGCTCCTTCGGCGACGCAATGGCGTTCTCTCCCCATATAATCATCCGCTATGAAAATGATTATTCTTCATCTTTGTCTATATCCTAACATTATGGGGTAAATAAGGCAATCAATTTTAGTATTATATAGAAGATACGAACATTAAACAAATTTCTGATAAAATCATTCGCCTTTCAAACGTTTTACTTGAAAAGCAGCATACTCTGTTATTTGCCTTAAGTGTCTATTTTGAGTTCGGATTGTAATATGGGCTGCTTTTCGATAGAATTTCTTCCTACTATTATATAGCTGCTCCAATTCCTCTCTTGTACTTTGCTGAACGATAGGACGATTTTTATCATGACGGATCCTTATCCAAATATCATCGAAAGTAGCGTCTAAGAATAGCACTAGTCCAGTTTGTCTCATAATCTGGATATTTTTCTCACTCATAGCTACACCACCACCAGTGGAAATGATACATGATTCCTTTCGAAAATTTTTTAGAAACTCTGTTTCAAGTTTTCGAAAGTATGCCTCCCCATCCGTTTCAAAAATTTCCGGAATAGACCGCTTCTGCTGTTTAACAATTTCCTTGTCCATATCGTAATAAGGCATCTTTAATAGATAACTTAGCCTTCTACCTATTGCACTCTTGCCACTACCCATAAATCCAACTAAATAGACTTTATACATTTTTTCACCACTCACTACATACCAGTATTATTTTGTCGTTTTTTAATATTTTCTATTTTAATGATAGTAGCATTAATATTGGTTAATTCCAATGAATCATACGTTCTATATTTTGTTTGGTAGGCGGATGTCATAGAAATAATAGAAGCTGTTACTAGCAATAGTAATAATATTGTTGCAGGTAATAGCATGCCTTTTTCATTGTTCAGCTTCTGTAACATAAATAGTATGCTCCTTTTCTGAACCATTTTTGAATCTTACCTGAAAAGTCAGTGACCGTTCACTCATAGAAACAACTAGATTTTCCACATTCATCAATAAAGGCTCATGGCCAAGTTTATTTTTTTGTTTTCTTACCATATTAGGGTAATATTCTATATCATACTCTTCCTGGTTTACTGTATAGCGAATACCAGCAGGCTCCTCTTGAAGAATGATACTATCTACCTTTGCTAAATAACTATCTACTTGTTGGATAAAAATAGCCCATTCCATATCCGTCACATTCGTCAGCCGCTCTTCAGTCTGATAAATATAGTGAACAGTTAAAAGAAATAGTTGAGAGAACAAAAGAAAAATGGACATTTGCAAGACAGCATTGACGAAAGTATAGCCCGATTCAGAGGACTTCTTTAAGGAAGGTGAATACATTTTCTTTCTTCCTCCCCTATCCCTTCAAATAGAACACAAATACCTTCTGATGTTAGTTCATAAAAATAATCAATCTTCTCTATATTCATCACACCACTTTCTTCTTCGTTAGAATGAAATCTCTTAGCTGCTTCATACATAACAAGAGATGCATGGTAGTTTCTCTTCTTTGCCTCCAATGAATTAGCTATTTGTTGTACCATGGGAAGTAGTATAGAGCTTATCAGCATGAGGACTGCAAGACTTGTAATAGCTTCTGGCCAAGAAAATCCCCTTTCATTCCTCATATAATAATTTCCCCTGACCAATATTTACAGTAATCTTCTTTTGCTCCCCTTTAACTTCAAAAAGAAACCAACCAAACTGACTAACTGTTCCATGAGGGTGAAAACCTAACACCCGAAGATAGCTAGCCTCAGTCAAATTAATCCCATTAGGGAGCTCCCTCTCTACATACAAAGTATTATGATGTTTTATAGCATATTTTTTGCCATTTTGACTAAAATCCATATATACATATTTTGCTTCTGCTAACGCCATTGCTTGCATTTGGAGAATATCTGTATTGAATTGTCGAAAAAAATTTTTCTCTATCTTTTCATCGATTTGTGAGGTCGTAATCATCACAGCAGAAGAGCTTATAAGCATAAATATCATTAATACTATCAAAGCCTCAAGTAGAGTAAAACCATCATTTTTGCTCATCATTTTTCTCTTGAACCGATACTATCCCATTTGTAATGATAATCTCGTTACCATTGGAGCAAGTCTTATTTGAATTTGTCAGATAATCGTTCTCAATTAGTTGATCCATGGTGGGTACTTCTTTATGGTCTATCTTGTAAGAACCGACTTGGCCTTCTACCATTTTGACTAGGGCTTCGCATCCTTTGCTATCAATACTAGCTGACTGCTTCGTAACATTTGGTATAGTAACAAGAATCAATACAGAAATTATTAACAGTACAATCATCATTTCGACTAAAGTAAATCCTTTATTGTTTCTTATTTTTTTCATATTTTTTGCTCCTTTTATATAAAATCTATTGTTTTGTAAAGAGGTAATAAGATAGATAAGTAAGCACCCATGATAAACAGGGCTAGAATTAGGAATAAAACAGGCTGAAGAATATTGAGATATTGCGTAAGCTTAACCTCTATTTGGTCAGCTAAAACATCACTATAGAGAGTCAGTTCTCTCCCCAAATAGCCACTATTCTCTCCATGTGAAATAAATTGAGGAAAATCAGCTGTGAAAAATTCTATATTTATGACAGATTCACAAAATGAGTTTCCCTTAATTGCTTCTAGCTCCATTTTTTCTCCTACAAGCTTTAGTAGTGGGTCCTCATGTTGAGAAATTAAAGCTGAAAGGGAGTTTTGTAGAGACAATCCACTTTCCAGTAGTGTCCCCATCTCCCTAGCAAATACATGAGTGACAATCAGCTTTTGCCAATCTCCTATAATCGGAATACGATGGAGCACTTTTCTTCTGAGCTCCATGTCCTTTCTATCGAGCCAAAGTTTAAACAAATAGAGAAAGAAAATAGTGAGAAAGGATAAAAGAAAAAACAAGTTAGGAAGGTTTAATAAAAAATTGGAAAGGAAAAGTGAATGATTGGTTGCATTTCTTGATGAGAAGAGGGATTCCATATTCGGAAGAAAATACATTCGAAAAACAGCAAATAAGAAAAAGATGACGATGAATAGACATAGTGGATATATAAGTAGACTTCTCATACGTTTGACTGTCTTTTCATACATCGCACTGTGTTTCGCCAACACTCTAGTAGTATCCTCTAACAAGCCATGAACCGAGGATAGGTGAATCGGAAGAATAATTCTGCTCGGGAACCCTAATATCTTAAATACCTCTATGAGGTCGGAGCCCTTTTTCTGTTCCTCTACTATTCGCTCATACGCTTTGGAAGAGTCTTTCAAATAGAAAGGCAAAAGAAGCTTGATTGAATCATGAAAGGTATAGCCTTCTTCTAGGAGGTCGCTAAGCCTTGTTAAAAACGAAGAATGCTTTTTTCTTGAAATATGACAGGTTCCTTTTTCTCTTAAAAGTTTAGCTATGCTGAATGACACCTTCTTTTACCCCCTTATTTAATTGGAAAGAGAGTGTTAGATGCTCCGGCATACAAAACTTCCCACCATACTGCAGAGACTTTAAAGCTTCCTCTAGGATCTCCTCGGAGATAATCTCATAGAGTGCTGATAATCCAGTTGCATTTTCTCGCTCTACCTTGACCAATTGTTGAGTAACGATACCTGTGATCGTTTGCTTTAATTCATCAGGGGTAATTCCTAAATCCATTAATCGATAAAGGGCTCCTAAGCCATTTCTAGCATGGATCGTAGAAACGACCATATGACCGGTTAGAGCGGCTTGTATTGCCGCCTTTGCTGTCGCTTCATCCCTAATCTCTCCAATCATAATCACATCAGGTGAGTGTCTTAAAATAGCTTTTAAACCCGCAGTATAAGTTACTCCTGATTTCTCATTGACTTGGATTTGTAATAGATGAGACTGACTGTTCTCTACTGGATCCTCCAGGGAAATAACATGCCGATTCAACGTTTCGGCCCAATATTTTGTAAGAGAATACATAGTAGTAGATTTTCCAGATCCAGTCGGACCAACAAAGAGGATCATCCCCCAGCGATTATTTGCCATTTCGATAATTTTATCGGAGGAATCTCGATATAAGGAAAGGGAATGAATAATTTTTGCGTTATCATGCTGTTGAAGTCTTATTACGACACTTTCTTTTCCAAAAACTGATGGGAGAGTCGAAACGCGAAAAGAATATTTCTGTGTATGAAAGGTATGCTGAAAGGAACCGCTTTGAGGTTTTCTTTTTTCGCTGATATCTAAAGAGGATAAAAATTTATAAAAAGAGATAATTCTATCACCTAAGTTCAAGGGGAGCTTTCCTGCCTCGAACATCTGGTTATTTTTTTTGAAATAATAGACATAATATTCGTTGCTCGGAATAACATGAAGATCGGATGCTCCAAATTTTTGTGCTTTTTCTAACAATCGAAAGCATTTCTGCTCTACAGTATTCTCTAGTTTCACGGTAACCCCTTTCTCCAGTATAAGGCTTGGCCGCAGTAAGCCTTGTAAAAAACAGTATACTGTGAAACGATAAATAAATAAAGAGATAATTAGCAAGATTTAGTGAATTAATAATTTGTTTTGTGGAAGCTCTTCCTTCCTTTATAATATATTTAACAGGAAATGGAGTGATTGTATGAACGATACCTTAAAACTTTCTTCAACCCTGGCAGATGAAACGAGATACTCTATCTATCAATTTATTGCAAAAGAAACGAGTGCGGTAAATGTGCAACAGATTGCCAAAGAGTTTAACATCCACCCTAACGTAGCAAGACTTCATCTAACAAAGCTGACTGAATCCAAACTAATCGTATCCAACCTTGAAAAGAAAAGTCAGGGAGGGCGGCCAGCAAGAGTATACGAAATAGCAAATGACCCAATACACTTAAGCTTTCCTAAGCAAGAGAACAGATTATTATTAGGTTGGCTTATAGAACTTGTGTCTACCTCTGGTGAGGATACATGGCGTAAAGCAAAAGATATTAGCTATCAATCCGGAAAAAAAGCTATTCCTAATATCCCAACCTCATTTGAAGAAAAAGTAAAAGTAATAAACGAAGTTGCCGATTTCATAGGATATATCCCATCTATTATGGAACAGGAAGGAAAAAGAATCATTACGTTTCAAATCTATAATTGTCCCTATAAAGGGCTCATCAACGACCATTCTGAAATCATATGTAGCCTCCATGAATCATACCTGAAAGGGATTTATGATTCTCTATTTCCAGAGAATGAATTTATTCAATTAGAAAGTATGATAAAGAATTGTGCGAATTGCGTATATAAAATAAAAGTTTTATAATGAAGAAGATGAATCATATTTGTGACAATAAAATATTTTCAGCTTACTATAATCATTATTCGGTTTACATGTATGAACTAATTCATTTATAATGGAAAAGAGTTTATTTTTTGTATTCGTTTGTTAAAGGAGGGACTATAATGGGCAATATGTATAAAGTGATGGCATTTTGGACAGGGATTTTCGCAGTTATGTTTTATTTAGGTGATATGATGCCAGCATCTTTAATATTTTTAGCAAATACGGGATTATTCCTTCTTTTAGGGTTCTTGAACCTTTCTGAACGTATGTATATGTATATCTTTGGGGCTTACTTAATGTTCTTCTTCGCCGGGTTTACATACTACACAACGTTTATTCATGTACCTGGTGCAGGACATTAGTAAACAAAAAGCAGCTCTCTAAAAGAGCTGCTTTTTTATGTCAAAATCCGTTTAGAAAAGGGTTATGCGTCATTTCCTCTGAAATCGTTGTAGCTGTGCCGTGACCTGGATAAATAATTGTATCCTCTGGCATTGATAATAGCTTTGTATGAATGGAGTCCATTAACTGTTGCTGATTGCCTCCAGGGAGATCTGTCCGTCCAATACTGTTTTGGAAGAGTGTGTCACCTACAATAGCAAAGCCCTCCTCTTTAAAATAGAACGTTACACTACCTGGAGAATGACCCGGTGTCACTAGTAGTTGAAAACAAAAATCTCCAATATTCATTTCCTGCTCTTTTTCTATTAGATGGTCTGCGTCTTTACAGCTAATTGATGGAATTTCTGCATACTTTCCAGAGCCATTTTTAAGTGGATCCTTTAGCCACTTCTCTTCTGCCTTATGTAAATATACTGGAATAGAATACGCATCCCTTACTTGATCAACGGCGCCAATATGATCAAAATGGGCGTGTGTCAGTAATATTGCTAAAGGTTTAAGCTGCAGTTTTTTAAGCTCACGAATAAATTCTGCTGCATGTCCACCTGGGTCAATTATTAAGCACTCCTTCTGTTGATTGGAAATGACATAGCAATTAGTTTGAATATAGCCAAGCTGATATGTTCGTATGTTTAACATTTTTTCACCTCTCTAATATCTTAATCTAATATGGTTCTAATGTTCAATTAATTGCCACTTTTTTTACTCGACAAAATTATAGAATACATTTACAATAGAAGATGAATATTGTAATGGCGACATTCATTTTCAATGTCGGAAGGAGTGTCTTTATGAACTTATTAATCGTTATTTTTGGGTTAGTTGCAATTTTAGCAGCAATAGGTACTTTCCAAGCAATTAAAGAAAAGAATGTGCTTGGCGTTCTGTTTAACTTAGGAACATTTGCAGTATTTGGTTTCTTCGTAGTAATGACTGTTCTTCACCAAGGATATCCACCAACATTACACTAAAGAAATTAGCTCTTGTTTGCTATTCCTAAAATCGGATAGCAAAGAGCAAATTCAAGCCAAAGATAAAATACCTCGGGAAGCTAGCTTCTCGAGGTATTTTTGTGTGTAAATAAAAATGAGCATATATTTTTGAAATCTGAGCCTAGAGTTTACTAGTGCATTTTCAGTACTTATCACTCTAGACTATATTTAATCCATAGATTGGTTACCTTTACTTTATCTCTTCAAAGAAACTTAGCGGGACTGCTTTTTGTAAACATCCAAAGTTTTGTCCCAATAAAGTATAAGCAAGGTCGTTTTATTCCTTAATTTCTAACCAATCTACCCCTTTAAATGGCTCTATCTGAATCCATTTTTCCTTTTCATAACCACTTAGACAAACCTGTCCGTTAGGCGAACAATCAATAGGCAAACTGTTAACTATCCCAAACTCCTCCGTTTCCTCTATG
This sequence comes from Psychrobacillus sp. Z16_25, assembly GCF_056856695.1. NCBI lineage: Bacteria > Bacillati > Bacillota > Bacilli > Caryophanales > Bacillaceae > Psychrobacillus > Psychrobacillus sp. Z16_25. Next base: position 12,111 of record NZ_JBXEOV010000007.1, read on the forward strand.
GAGTAGCCAGTTAAAAGATTTTTCTGCTGAATTGTATCAATGTTCCCCCCTTGAGTTGGCTTGCTCATGATGATTTTATCAGGATAGAGAACAGAAATGTTCGGTATTACCCATTCTGAGTAATTACTAACTGCAGGCGTTGTCCACTCTTGCTTTACTGCAGTATCTTTATTAACCAACTGATAACGGAAATTATCAGATTCCTCCTCTATTTGAATATACAAATATGCATCGCCGAGAAAGATCACATCCAATATATTTTCCCATTTTGTTTCCTTCATCACCTGCTGTCTGAAAGAATAAAGTAAGAGCTTGCTTCCATCTAGGTTCGACTCTTCCCATTCAAACACCATTAGGTGCTCATCATCGTACCACTTAATAAACGGATTATCCACTTCTATTGCCATTAAGTCTTGTTCTTTTCCATTGTAAACGAAAGAACTGTATGACCAATCCTCATAAAAAGCAGAGAATGCAATTAGCTGAGGGTTCGTAGGGTGCCAGCTCATATACATTTCAGCAGATTCAAAATGAAGAGATTGTTCAAGCACGCCCTTTGTATCTATTAGCTGAATTTCTGCTGAAGATGAGTTCTCCGATACATGCAACATAATCATCTCTTTAGAGGGATGAATCTCTCCCTGGATGATCGGGAAACTCGTCTCATAGATGGTTCTCCAAGATTTATACTCAATTGAGTAAGCTTGGACAGTCCATTTCCCATTATCGAGAAGTATGAATAAAATCTCCTCATCATTTAACCAACCAATAACACTATGAAAAGTTGAACGCTCGAGCTGTAGAGTGGGTATTTCATTCTGCGGGGGCGATGGTTCATTGTCTAAAGACTGCTGCTCATTCTTAGAAGGTTCTTGTATTGGTGTATCTTTCTCTATTAGCTCCTCTGCATGATCTTCTTTACAGCTCACCAAGAAAATACAACAAAGGAGAAGGATTATGTATAATTTTCTCATCGACTCCCCCCTTCACTCTCTATTAGACGTAGCTAATAATATTTTGTTACGTCTTTCTAATAAAAATATTGAAAAAGTCATTTTATTTCTTTATTTTAAAATAGAAAACCAAGCATCTACTCTCCCTCTTTAGAGTATTGCATCTTTCTAATCTTTATAAAAAAGCACAGACGATTGTCTGTGCTTTTTACAGTAGTTATTCCACTAAGAGATTCCCCGTTTTCAAATCATAGAAACGTAGTAAATCTCCGTTAATTATTTTGTCGGAATAACCAAGCTCTTGGGTAGCCCGTTCAATATAAGGACGGCAACTTTCTATATCCACTTCTTCACCAGTGCCATTCTCATAGCATGTGTTACTAGTGTATACAAAATCTTTTGTTATGAAGCCGCCGTTTCGGAAAATCACAAATTCTTCATGATCCTCTGAAAAAATATCAGCACCTAATTGCATATCTCTCGTTGTTTCAATACCTAATAGATGTAGCACAGTAGGTCTTAAATCAATTTGTCCAGCAACCTCTGTTACTTCCTTTCCAACACCGCTGTTAGGGATGTGTACAAAGAGAGGAACACTTTGAAGTTTAGCAACCTCATATGGCGTAATTTCTTTTTCTAGATATTTAGACATTGCCGCATTATGGTTTTCTGAAATTCCATAATGGTCTCCATACATAACAATGATTGAATTGTCATAAAGACCTTGCGCTTTTAAATCTTCAAAGAAAAGCTTAAGAGCCTCATCCATATAACGTACTGCTTGGAAGTACTTATTCAACGTACGTGAGTTAGAATCGTATGGAGGGATCAGTTCATCCTCTTCATCTAAATCAAAAGGAAAATGGTTTGTTAAGGTAATCATTCTTGAATAAAAAGGCTGTGGCATTTCCTTCATATGCTGTACAGACTGCTCAAAGAATGGGATATCCTTCATGCCCCAGTTTACAGAGTTTTCATCTGTAACATCATAGCTAGTTACATCATAGAATTTTTGGACATTAAGTGATTGATACATCATATCACGGTTCCAGAAGCTTTTCTTATTAGCATGCATGACATTTGTGAAGTAACCTGCATCATTTAAACGTTCAGCCATTGAATAATAGGTGTTCTCACCATGCGTGAAGAATACAGCACCACCACCTAGCGGATACAAAGAGTTCTCAACTAGAAATTCTGAGTCGGAAGTTTTTCCTAAACCAGTTTGGTGGTAAAAATTCGAAAAGTAAAAAGTATCTTTGTCTTTTGTTAAAGTATTGAGGAATGGGGTTACTTCGTGTCCATTCATGTCATTATTCAGGACAAATGATTGAAGTGATTCCATGGACACCACGATTAGGTTTCGTCCTTCCGCAAGTCCAAATAATTCCTCGTTCGGTTCAGCTTGATTTGAGCGCACATAGTTATTTACTTCTACTAGTTCACTTCCGTCTGCAAGTGCTCTTTGTGCATGAGATTTGGATTGAATATAAATATCATATAAATGATAGTTATAGGAACCAATATTTTTCACAAGCATTTCTCGGTCAAAACTACGAGTTAAGAGCTGTGGACGTTCAATCTCAGACAATCCTAAATTTAAAAACAGAATCGCTGCAGTTAAAACAAAATAAGCTCTTCTTGTAGCTGGTTTTACCACTGATATTTTCTCTTTTACGGAAATCAATTTAACAGCAGCCAGAATAATTAAGAAATCTGTGAAATAGAAGACATCTGTTAGATAGATACTTTCTAATGCAGAAGAACCTAAATCACCAAAGTTACTTGTCTGGAACAGTACTGGGATGGTAATAAAATCTGTAAAGAAACGGTAGAAGACCGCATTACCATAAAGAATTGCCGCAAGCACAAAACTAGTAATAACGATATATCTATTTCTAGCTTTCGTACTTTTGAAAAATAAGGACAACCCATAAATAAAGAACAAGAAGCTCAATGGGTTTATAAATAAAATTACGTGTTGCATTATATTCTCGATTTTCATATCAAAGCTCGTGTGGTAAACAATATAGGTTTTAATCCAAGTAGCCACTAGAGCAATTACAAGAATAGAATGTGTCGGCCATTTTTTCGTTTTCATGCCTACATCCTCCCCTTTTCACTCTTAAATTATGAGAAAAAGTAACAGAGTATATCTTAATCCTTTTGGTCAGAGAAAGCAACCTTAAAGAAAGAGATATTTAGATATTTTTTACAATTCCTCTTTTGGTTTACCCTTTATTGGACGAGTTTAAACCTGAAAAAGTTCCTAGTAAATATGTCTATATTTATAACGGGACTATTTTCTCACAAAAAAATACCTTTCCTCCAAGAGCAAAAGCTGTCTATTGGGTTAATTTACTAATTTCTTGTCTTAAAATCAAAATAGCCATTTGATATTCCTTTATTTCAATAAGCTGCATTTGATAAAGCTCTCTTATTTCCGCTTCCATCATTTCTAGGTCAGCAATTCGATCTTTTGTATAGACAAAGATCCCGAAACGCTTTAACAGCTGTGTAACATCATAGACTGTTTTCATTATGTGCACCCGCTTTTCGATACTCTTCACAGTTGATAAGTTGATCCTCCGTAATAATCCGATTTACCGGCAAATCATACAGGTCTGTTGGAACACTCTCCGTAATTTGACAATTAAAAGCCAGAGAAACAGTATCCCCTTTATAATTTACTAGATAGCGATCAAAATAGCCACCACCATAGCCTATTCTATAACCACTTATACTGTATACAATTCCAGGCACCACAAGTAAGTCGATATCGTCTTTTGCAACGAAAGTAGAATTCTCTACTTTGGGCTCCCATAGGTTCATATATACGTTTTCCAGGTCGTTAAAGTGTTCCAACAAATAAAACTGCATGGTTCGTTCTTTCGGATTACATCTTGGAACCACAACCTGTTTCCCTAAGTTCCAAAGAGCTTGTATAACCTCTTTTGTATCCGCTTCCGGAAAATTAGAGATAGTCAATCCAACCGTGTTACTCTTTTTATTTATTTCTTCTTTCAAAAACCTCTCTTTAATACAACCAGACAGTTCTAAGTACTCATCATGCTCTATGTTTGCAAGTCTTCGTTTCATATCATTTCTTATCTCACTTTTTTTCATGAGGGACCTCCCTTGATAGAAAAAAACCAAAACCACGGGGTTTTGGTTTAGGATATTATTTTGTTTCTCTATGAAGAGTCATTTTCTTTTCACGTGAGCAATATTTTTTAAGTTCAAGACGTTCTGGGTTGTTACGCTTGTTTTTCTTAGAAATATAGTTGCGCTCTCCGCAATCTGTACAAGCTAATGTAATATTAACGCGCATGTTTGTCCCTCCCACTCTTTGCCAGGATTTGATATAAAACTTGAGCATGATTTATACGACTAACCAATTATAGCACAAAATAAAAGAAAATCTACTATATACTATAAGAATTTCTTTAAAGATTTTTTATATATGGTAGTATGAGTAAAGATATATTATCAAAGAGGTGAATAAATTGGATATTTTCTCTGTTACATTAATTATTATCGGAATTATTTTAATTATCGTATCCTTTTTTATAAAAGATACCAACAAGAAAATCGAAAAGGATATGGAAGAGCTCTCATTTTCTTTTTATCAAGAGACCAGCACTTTAAAGCGTAGAATGAAGATAATAGAAGAAGAGCTTCTGATTGAGAATAGGAGTAAGCCTCTCCCTTCTAAGAAAAGTACCCCTGTTATTCATGAGATACTGAAAAATCAGGTCCTAGAATTACATAAGCAGGGCTTTTCCTTGGGCGAAATTAGCGCTAGATCCTCTTTAACAATAGATCAAATTAAATCGGTCATCGGTGGTGCAAATAAATGAACAAGATGGCTATAAGGTATTTAGGAATAGGTATATTCCTCTCCGGCACAGTCTTAACCATTTATAACGTCATTTCCCATGATACGCCTGCACCAGAGAAAGACTTAGAGACTGCTTATAAAGCTTCACAAGAAGAGCTTCAAGCAGTTAAACAGCAGCTAGCCGACTTACAATTAAATATAGACAAAGCAAATAATGAAAGCTCCCAGCAAACTGTCGCTACACAGCCGGTGCGAACAACGATTCTAACGATTGAGACTGGTATGACATCGTCAGAGGTAAGCGCACTTCTCGAGAACACACAAATTATTGATCATAAAAATGACTTAGAGGATCACTTAATAGAAAACAACTTGACTTCTAGAATTCAAGTAGGCAAATATGAACTGAGTTCAGAAATGTCTATCCAGCAAATTGTAGACATTATCACGAAGAGCCAATAAATACTATTCATAATTAGAGGCCAGGACAAATCAAATGAGAAGCAGTCATGATTCTATATTTTACAATTAGAATCATAACTGCTTTTTTTGAACTCTGGTTCTTCACTGCGTCGGAGGCCACAATGGAAATCAACGATATAAAAAAGCAAGTGGTGACCTGATCTCATTCACATACTCACGGTTAATATTTTATGGACTTTTTCAGTACCTTCCCCTGCAACCGCAGGAGTCGCCGACACTGCTCCGAACCTATAAAGTTACTTACACAAAAATACAGTTTCACTTGATTGAGCAAAAAAGAAGACAGAAGACAAGTGTGACAGAAATAAAAAAACGAAGAAAAGAACACTCGTCTTTTCTTCGTCGAAACTATTCATTAGCCTCAGCATCAAGTTCGTCAATCTGTTCATTCGTATATGCAGGTAAAATTGGCTGATTTGCTATATCTTCTTCTTTTTTCAGCTGACTATTTTTCTTTTGAATCGCAAAATAGGTGTCCACTACTTGGCGAGCAAGTGCGCTTGTATAGTTCGTTTGATAGTTTGACTCCACTGAAGCCCAAGGTACTACAATAGCATAGGCGATTTCTGGATTTTCAAATGGGGCGAAGCCTATATGAGTCAGGTTTACGGTTCCGACGTTCTTTCGTTGCTCAGCATCCCAATATAACGACTGAGCAGTACCAGTCTTTCCTCCAGCTGTATATTCAGCTCCTAAAAAGGCTTTGTAAGCAGTTCCTTGGTTACCAGAATAAACACGCTTCATCCCTTCTCTAACTCTGTCTATTTCTTCTTTAGAATTTTCCACCACGTTTAGTATCTTAGGTGTTACTTCTTTGACCAATTTACCAAGATGTTCGCCATCTTCGGAAGGCTCTCTGATTTCTTTCACAACGTGAGGTTCTAAACGAGTACCACCGTTCGCAATAGTAGAGACAAACTGAGCAAGCTGTAATGGTGTATACGTATCATATTGCCCTATCGCCAAGTCCAGTAGGTTCCCCTGCGTAAAGCCCCCTGTAACACCAGTAACTTCTCCAGGTAAATCAATCCCTGTATGAACGCCAAGCCCTAGTTGAGCATATCCATTTCGAAGTTTATGGAACGCATCTACCCCGAAATTAATAGATTGATTTGGTTGATAAACTCTTCCAGCAAGTAAGTAACCTATTTTAAACATATAAACGTTTGAAGAACGCTCAAGTGCGGTTAAATCATCCATCCAAATTTTGGAATTTCGGTTAAATACCGAACTTTTTGGATTAGATCCTTTAATCAGGATTGGTTCATCTAATAATCGCGTTCCCATGTTTATTACGCCTTCTCTATACCCCGTCAGGACAGTACCTGGTTTCACAGTAGAACCTACCTCATAAGCTGTGGTAAAGGTTCCGAAAGCGTAATCATTTACTTCTAACTTTCCTGTTTCCGTATCTTTCGTAACTTTTTTTCCTACTAAAGAAAGCACTTCCCCGGTATTTGGTTCCATGATAACAAGAAATGCACGGTCCAGATACTTTGTCCCAGCATTTTTTTTCATGTCAAGTAGCTGCTTCTCAAATAGCTCTTCCATCTTATATTGAAGCTCACTATCGATAGATAAAACCAACTCATTACCGGCTTGCCCTTCATAAACGGTTTGTACATCAATTACACGGCCTCTACCATCTGTGATATTTTTCACTACACTCTTTTGACCTTGTAGCACTTCCTCATAATACTTTTCTAAATAACTTTTACCAACACGGTCGTTACGAGTATAGTCTCGAGACAGGAAGTAATCGAGGGTGTCATTAGGAATCCCCTCCTTTGGAGAGGTTGTACGACCAAGAATAGCAAGGGAGGAATTATATACCCTCCTCCAATCAGTTGTTGTGTTAACCCCTGGTAATTCACTTAATCTTTCTGAAACGCGGGCAAACTCCTCTACTGTCACTTCTATAATGTCACCAGTTTCTTTGCTTACCTCATCGCCTTTTATAATTTGTGGAGAAAGAGCATATCCTGTAGCCATTTCTCGATAGATTGCAATAATCTCCAGTTGCTCTTTACTAAAGGAGTTAAGCTCTTCTTCACTGATTTTACTTCTTGTTAAACGGTCGATTGCTCTATTTTTTTCCGTTTTGTCCATATCTTCATCGTTTGAGATTTCTGCTCTTTCTTCCTTTGTCAACAAGTCGACAGGCTCTTTTAGCTGTGAATTAAGAAATAACCAATAGTCCTGTAAATCACTTTTGGTTATAGAGCTCGTATCTTTTTCAATCAGCTTACCAAGTTTTTCCGCTACCCCATACATTTCCTCTGCTTTTGTTGTTTGCATCCTTGTATACGTGATTGCTCGCTGGGGCTTGTTGTCTACAAGAATTCGCCCTTCACTATCGTATATCCTACCTCTGGGCACACTTGTATTAACAGGAACTTCCTCTGTCTGTTCTATTTCCCTTGTATATTCTTCACCCTTCACGATTTGTAGATATCCAAGGCGAAATATCAATAACGTAAATAATACAAAAATAGAAAAGAAAAGGATATTCATACGAAAAGTAATATTTGCTCGTTGTTTAGCCTTTGCGTTTTGTGTTCTCTTGGTTGGAATTTTTCGCATGATGTTCACCTACTTACCTTATAAATTCATCCTACCTATTGTAACATAAAAAGCACACACTTTTTGACGAAAAAGTGTGTGCTAGGTTTCATTTTAAAAGGAATTATTTTGCTGCTGCGTAGCGTTTAGAAACTTCATCCCAGTTTACTACATTCCAGAAAGAGGAGATATAGTCAGGACGACGGTTTTGATAGTTTAGGTAGTAAGCATGCTCCCAAACGTCTAAACCTAATAATGGAGTTTTTCCTTCCATGATTGGGGAATCTTGGTTAGCAGTTGAAGAAACTTCTAACTCTCCATTTGCTAAAGATAACCAAGCCCAGCCGGAACCAAAGCGAGTAGTAGCTGCTTTTGCAAATTCTTCTTTAAATGCATCAAAGCTACCGAATTTTGCGTCAATCGCTTCTGCTAACTCACCAGTAGGTGCTCCTCCACCATTTGGAGAAAGAAGCTGCCAGAATAGAGAGTGGTTTGCATGTCCGCCACCATTATTGCGTACTGCAGTTTTGATATCTTCTGGAAGCGCGTCCAGATTCGCAATTAGTTCTTCTACTGATTTGTTTTCGAATTCTGCTTTCCCTGCAACCGCATTGTTTAAGTTCGTTACATACGTGTTGTGATGTTTTGTGTGATGAATATTCATCGTTTCTTTATCGATATGTGGTTCAAGTGCGTCGTACGCGTAAGGTAATTCTGGAAGTTCATAAGCCATTATAGTTTCCTCCTAAAGATTAATATAGTAAAAATCTTCCCACTTATTAGCCTAACAAAATAAATAGAAACCTTCAATTAAAAACAACTAATTTTTTCTCCTACTTTAGGCTGAACTATACAAATAGAAAAAACACAATAATCATTAATATTAAAATAATAATCTTTGCCAGGGAGGAAGTAAGAAATCCTACAAGAGAGCCAACTCCAGATTGAACGGCTTGCTTAAATCCTTTTCTTGTCACAAGTAATTCCGCTAGCACTGCTCCAAGAAAGGGACCCACTAATATACCCGCTACGGGAATGACAAACGGTCCAATTAATAGACCGATTGTACTCCCCCAAATTCCTGCTTTCGTTCCACCAAATTTTTTAACACCAAGGGCGTTAGCTGCCATATCTGATCCAAATAATAGGACCACAAATAATAGCTGAATGACCCAAAAAAGCCAGCTCAGTTCTTCAAAGGAGAAAAACAAGCCATAAAGGACATAACCCAATAACATAAAAACAAAAGAAGGAATAATTGGATAAAACGTCCCCATAAAAGCAATTATAAAGCTAGCTATGATTAATACCCAACCTAACCAATCCATTTACCCACGTCTCCCTAGTACCGCCTCTGCTATATTGGTCGAATGATCGCCAATACGCTCTAAATTACTTAGAATATCTACAAACATTATACCTGCTTGTCCAGAGCATCTTCCTTCATTGACACGAATTATATGATTTTTTCTAAATTGACGCTCCATCTTATCAAGAACGTCCTCTTGACTAGCAACTTCAAGCGCAAGTTGTTCATTATTCGTATTTAGTGCTTCTATTGCTTTTTTGACTGTACTAATGGTAAGTTCGAACATCTCCGACACATCAGCCATTGCATCTTCCGTAATTGTAATTCGATGTGTTTCTTGATATTCAACCAGCTCTAAAATATTTTCAAAATGATCTCCTACACGCTCAATATCCCTTACAGAATCCATTAATAGATTATGCCTGCTTGATTCTTGTGGAGATAAAGACTGAGAGGATAGTTTCACCAAGTAATCAGTGATCTTCTGGTCTAGATTATTCAGTGCATCTTCAATTTGATAAGCAAGGTCAGCATCTCGTTTATTTTTTGTTTTCAAGAATGAAAATGTTTTTTCTAAGCCTTGGATACTTAATTCACCCATGCGAATAATTTCTTCTTTCGCCTGTCCGATAGCCACAACAGGAGCTGTTTCTATAAAGTTTACATCCAAATGTTTCGGCTTGTATTCAATTACTGTATCTTCACCCGGGATAAACTTCGTTACCAAATACGCCCAAGCTCCAATAAGAGGGAATTGAATAATCGTATTTGCAATATTAAAAGAACCGTGTGCGAATGCAATTTGCATTTTAGGCTCTAAATTTAATACTCCTGCCAACCACTCAATATAGATAGAAAAAGGCGTTAAGAAAATAATAAAAATAACAGAACCTACTACGTTAAACAAAACATGTGTTGCAGCTGCTCTCTTAGCAGCAATAGACGCCCCTAGAGAGGCTAGAACTGCTGTAATAGTCGTCCCGATATTGTCACCGAATAATACAGGAAGAGAACCTTTAAGAGTAAGAAGGTCTTCTGCATATAGCCCTTGCAAAATAGCAACTGTTGCGCTTGAACTTTGAACAATTAATGTGAAAATTGTTCCTGCAATAAGACCTAAGAAAGAATGATCACTCATTGTCAAGGTAAAGTCTGTAAAGGCCTCCAATTCCCGAAGAGGCTTCATTCCTCCACTCATTAGCTCTAAGCCTAAAAACAATCCACCAAAACCAAAAATGACCTCACCAAAATTTTGGATAGCTTGTTTTTTGAAGAAGAAAATAAGAAAGGCACCAATAGCAAGAATAGGTAAAGCATATGCTCCCACATCAAATCCAATGATAAAGGCAGTCACAGTAGTTCCAATGTTAGCCCCCATGATGACTCCGATTGCTTGGCGAAGAGTCATAAAACCAGCACTAACTAGACCTACAGTAATTACGGTTGTCCCCGAACTGGATTGGATCAATACAGTTACTATTATCCCTACGAGTACACCCATAAACGGGTTTGTTGTGTATCTATCTAAGATATCTCTTAAACGATCTCCCGCAGCTTTTTTTAATCCATCGCCCATGAATTTGATAGAAAAGAGAAAGATCCCTAATCCACCGAAAAATTGAAATAACATCTCTTGCCAATTTAGTTCCACCGGCTTGAACAACTCCTTAGACAACAAAATTTTTACTACTTATTATGGTAATTTGTTTGAGGAATTGTAAAGATTATAGAGGTAATCTTTACAATAACTTAACAATGGATGAAAATTTGCTTTGTTTTCCCTGAGAAATGGATGATAAAATAAAAGGAGAAAGGGTGACAAAATGAGTTTATATCAATTATTTAAAGAAAGTTTACTTAGTCCTAAAAAAATTGCTGCCTTTCGTTTAGTTCCAATAGGAAAGGTTATGCAATACATATTTATTTACATATTTCTTCTAACTATACTTTCTTTTATCTCTTTTATAAATGGTATATCATTACAACAAGAAAGTATGGAAGGTTTCCTTATTTATTTTTCAGAAATAGAATGGCTTCTCTATCCTTTCGCTTTTGTTTTCTTATTTGTTTTAAATACCCTCTTTATCTTTGTCCGAATCAGTGTCTTTGGATACATTGGCCAAATCATTTTAAGCTTAAGAAAACGAAGAGGCGAATATAGACATCTTTGGAGATCTGCCTTGTTTGCTAGTACACTCCCTATGTTATTAACATTACTATTTACTATTTTCCAATGGTCAAATACTTTCACACAGCTTGTCGTTTATGGGCTAACACTTCTATATTTATATCTTGCTACAACGTATTATCCTAAACAAAGATAATCATAAACTTCTCTTCTTCAACATAATGTTGGACAAGGGGGGAAATTATGAGAATATTTATCGCAACTATTATTATTTGTTTAACGTTCTATATTATTAAAGTGGACCTGTTCGAAGGTACCATTCCATTGGCTTATTCTCAAAATACTCAAGAAAGCTGTTTAGAAGCACCTCAGTACATATCCGTAGAAATATTACCTGGGGATACCATTTACTCTGTGTTTGCTCTATATCCTAGTGAACATTTTGAATCGTTTACAGAAAGATTAGATGATTTTTATAACTTAAACCCACATCTAATGAATCAGACATTTAAAGCAGGAGAAAAAGTTCTTCTCCCTTTAACTTCAGAAAAATCTCTCTGCAAATAAGGAGTAAAATGTTTCTTTCTTGTCATATCTACAAAGAGACTGATAAAATGGTGAATAGTGACGGCATTTAGCCTGAAGAAGGAGAGAATTTTCATGAGTGAAATCATTCATCGTTCCAAAACTCGACCTGTTCGAGTTGGAAACTTGACTATAGGTGGTAGTAATGAGCTTTTTATTCAAAGTATGACAACTACAAAAACACATGATGTAGAAGCTACTGTTGCAGAAATACTACGATTAGAGGAAGCCGGCTGTCAAGTTGTTCGTGTAGCTTGTCCTGATGAGCGTGCTGCTTATGCAATTGGTGAAATTAAAAAACGTATTAATATACCACTAGTTGTGGATATTCATTTTGATTATAAACTTGCATTGATTGCTATTGAGCAAGGTGCGGATAAAATTCGTATCAACCCGGGCAATATCGGTCGTAAGGAAAAAGTAGAAGCAGTAGTTAATGCTGCAAAGGCAAAAGGTATTCCAATTCGTATTGGAGTAAATGCAGGTTCTCTAGAAAAGAAAATTCTTGAGAAATATGGTTATCCAACTGCTGACGGAATGGTTGAAAGTGCTCTCCATCATATTAAAATATTAGAAGACCTAGATTTCCACGATATTATTGTTTCTATGAAAGCTTCTGACGTAAACTTAGCGATCGAGGCGTATCGAAAAGCTGCTGAAGCATTCGATTACCCACTGCATTTAGGAATCACTGAATCAGGAACCCTTTTTGCAGGTTCTATTAAAAGTGCAGCAGGATTAGGGACGCTTTTAGCAATGGGAATCGGTAATACATTACGTGTATCATTGAGTGCAGACCCAGTGGAAGAGGTTAAAGTAGCAAGAGAACTTTTAAAAGTATTTGGATTGTCTTCTAATGCAGCAACTCTTATCTCTTGTCCTACTTGTGGTCGAATTGAAATAGACTTGATTTCTATTGCAAATGAAGTAGAAGAATATATCTCTACTATTAAAGCACCTATTAAGGTTGCAGTACTTGGCTGTGCAGTAAATGGACCAGGTGAAGCGAGAGAAGCGGATATCGGAATCGCTGGAGCTCGAGGAGAGGGTCTTTTATTCCGTAAAGGAAAAATTGTCCGTAAGGTACCTGAAGCAACAATGGTAGATGAACTAAAAATTGAAATTGATAAAATTGCAGAAGAATATTTTGCCAAACAAGCTGCTGAAAAAGCTGAAGAAGAGAAACAACAGGTTTAAGGAGGGATACAATGACGAATGTAAGGTTCGGCATAGATATAGATGGTACAGTCACGTGCCCTACATCCCTGCTTCCCCATATCAATGAAGCATTTCAATGTGATTTAAAACTGGAGGATATTAAGGAATATGATTTAACGAAGGCCTTTCCAGTTGATCGAACAGAATTTTATCATTGGTTTAAAAAGACGGAGCCAATCATCTATGCATCCTCCCCTATTCAGAAGGATGCTCACGCAGTTTTATCTGCTTGGAAGGAAAAATACGAGCTTTATTTTATTTCTGCTCGCGGTGAAAATGTTCGAGATGTCACCTTAGAATGGTTTAAACGACAGGAGCTGCTTTACGATCATATTGAGCTCATAGGAACCCATAATAAGATTGAGACAGCACGAAAGCACCAAGTTCATGTATTCTTTGAAGATAAGCATGATAACGCCGTGGAGATTCATGAAGAATTAAATATTCCTGTGTTGTTATTTAATACCCCTTATAACCAGATGTCTATACCCAAAGGAGTTATAAGGGTAAATAACTGGCTTGAGGCAAACGAATGGATTGAAAAAGAGTTTGTGACTTCGATTAAATAGTTAGAGGAGGATAACCATTCTTTGGTTATCCTTTTTACATAAATGGAGGGAAAAGAAATGAATATTATCATCTTCGGAGCAACAGGTGGAGTTGGAAAGATTGTAACTCGATTAGCGTTAGAGCAAGGATTTAATGTAACCGCTTTTGTCCGTAATCCAGAAAAACTAAACATAACGCATGAGAATCTTCGCATTCTTCAGGGAGATGCTTTTAATAAGACCGCAGTGGAAAATGCCATCGCAAATCATGATGCTGTCTTGTCTTGCTTAGGGTCATCGAATGGCCTAAAAAAATCTACTGATCTAGAAAAAATGACTCAAAATATTGTGGATGGAATGGTCGCTCATGGGATAAGCAGAATCATCTATATTGCTTCTGCTGGGATAGACGGGGAAATTCCAGGACTATCAGGAAAACTAATAATGAAAATGCTTGGAAATGTTTTAGCTGACCATAAAAAAGCAGTTCAATCTATCCTACAAAAGGACTTGGAATATACAATTGTTCGCCCACTAGGATTAACAGATAAAGAGTTTACTGGTAATTATAGAGAGGCAGAAATAGGTATTCCGGAGAAAGCTAAAAGTATCTCAAGAGCTGATGTAGCAGACTTTATTATAAAAGCATTAAAAAATGACCATTACATTCGCACATCCATCTCCATAGCAAAATGATTGAACAAAAGGCAATCCAGGAGTTTCATTACCCCTGGATTGCCTTTTCTTAATGGCAGTTTGGACAGTTGCCGTATATCTCAAATTTATGATTCTCTATTTGATAACCTGGTATGGCATTCTGGAGAACTTCCATTGGACAAAAACTAATTTCTTTAATGTTTCCGCAGCTCATGCAGATAAAATGATGGTGATGATGATCAACCTCACATTGCATACGGAAGTGTTTTTCCCCGTTTAACTCTGTTTCTTCTAATATACCAAGCTCAACGAAGGTGCTGAGATTTCGATAGATTGTATCATAGCTCATTCCTGGATATTCAGCTTTCATTACATCTAAGATGTCCCTTGCTGTAATATATTTGGAGGTATTCGAAAAAAGAACCAAGATGCGTTCTCTCTTATCCGTTTTTTTAAAGCCTTCATTTTTTAAGATCTCCCATGCCCTTTCTAAATTCATGCCGTTAACGCCCCTTTCGCCTTCTTCTGAAAAAGAATGGCAAGTAGCAGGATTACTATGGAGGTAACAACAATCGTCCCGCCAGGTGCCAAGTCTAAATAGAAAGCACTTACTAAACCAATGATGACGGAAAGCTCTCCAAAAAGAACCGAGAGCAAAAGTGCTTGCTTAAAGCTTTTAGATAGTCTCATGGCAGCAGCCACTGGTAAAGTCATAAGAGAGGAAACCAATAAGATTCCGACAATTCTCATCGATCCGGCTATTACTAGAGCAGTAATAATCATAAATAGCACATGGATCCACTTAGCAGGCAAACCAGATGCCTTTGAATACTCTTCATCAAAAGATAACACAAATAGCTCTTTGTACAGCAGGCCTAAAAATAAGAAGACGAGAACTGCTATCAGAACAATTATCCACAAATCCTGTCTACTTACCGCAGACACCGAACCAAATAGATAGCTCATTAAATCTGAGCTGAAACCTTCCGCTAGCGAGATAAAGATTGCCCCTAAACCAAGACCTGCTGACATAATAATCGGTATTGCCAATTCCTCATAATGCTTATACCAACTTCGTAGTCGCTCAATAAAAAGGGAGCCTGTGACGGAAGCTGCAATCCCTAAATATAATGGATTTAATAAGCTTAGTGACGCTACAGATTGACTTAAGTAAAGGCTGCCAGCTATTCCAGCTAAAGTAACGTGACTTAACGCATCTGCAATTAAAGAAAGTCTCCGAACTACGATAAACACGCCTAAAAGTGGTGCGATGATTCCAATGATTAATCCTGATGCAAAAGCATTTTGTAAAAACTCATATTGAAAAATAGAATCAATCATTTCCGCACCTCCTTCTGATGCTCTACCCGGCGAACGGAATGACCGTACCATGCTTCACGTTGCTCTTCACTCATTGTTTCCATCTCCTGCTTGTATCCGTGGAAATGAATGGTTTGATTTAAACAAGCAACATGGCTGATACTTGTGGATACCGCATCTACATCATGCGTTACCAGGATAATCGTAATATTATGTTCCTTATTTAAATGTAGAAGCATATTATAAAACGAACGGACATTTTTACTATCTACCCCTACTGTCGGCTCGTCTAATATTAGGATCTTAGGATTGCTTATTAACGCTCTTGCAATAAATACTCGTTGCTGTTGCCCGCCGGATAGTTCCCCAATATTTCTATTCACATAGTCTTCCATGCCAACAGCTTTCAGTGCATGTCTAACTTGTAATGTGACATCTTTCGGAAACAGACGGAACAGTCCGGTCTTTTTAACCAACCCACTTCTCACTACTTCTCCTACCGTAGCCGGAAAGCCAGTATTAAAGGAATTTGATTTTTGAGAGACATAGCCAATACATTCCCTCTCCCTAAACTGGGTTGCCGGTTTACCTAATAAAAGTACGTTACCGGTTGTCGGCTTCAATAAGCCCAGTATAATTTTTAGTAAAGTGGACTTACCAGAACCATTGGGACCAATAATAGCAAGGAAATCTCCTTCCATTACTGTCAGATTTATATTTAATAGTGCTTGTGTTTGTTCATATTTATATGATATGTCGTGTAGCTCAATTAATGGTTGAGACATATATTTTTCCTCAATTCCAATTCAGAATGATTACGATTTACAAAAACTAAGTATAATTTATTCGAGTCCGTATGTAAATAATTATGTTTGAAAGGATGAATAAATGGATATTGGCAGACTAATCCATCAATTACAAAATTGCTCCAAAAAAGAATTTAAAAAAATTTTGAAAGGCTTCGATGTGAAGCTTACAGATAAAGAAATTGAAGGCGTTCATCCCTTGCTTCAAGAGATTTCGATTACTTGGCTAGTCCTGGGTGTACCCCAAGCAATTCAACAAAAGCTCATAAAAATTTTAGGTGAGAAAAGAGCATATGCTCTGTATCAAGAACTAAAAGAAAAAGGTCCCTCCGCTTTCCAATAAGCGAGGGGCCTTTAATAGTTTATACAGTTAGTAGCTCTTCAAACACCTTTGGATTGAAAGATTTTGTTCGCAGCATGTCAATTTCATGCTTATATGGAGCTTTCTTGTTTTTGGCATCTGCTCCTACAAAAGGCGTTTCAAGAATTTTAGGTATTTCCGTTAATTGTGGATGATGGACTATATAGGAAAGGGCATCAAAGCCAATTTCTCCAAAACCGATATTTTCATGACGGTCCTTCCCAGCTCCACAAACATTTTTACTGTCATTAATGTGCAATACCTTTAAACGATCAATACCTATCGTTTTATCAAACTGATGAAGTACGCCATCAAAATCATTTTTGATATCATAACCAGCATCATGAACATGACACGTATCCAAGCAGATAGATATTCGATGATTATTCCTTACACCATCTAGAATTTGAGCAAGTTCCTCAAAGGATCGTCCACATTCTGAGCCTTTTCCGGCCATTGTTTCCAAGGCGATTTGGACTGGATATTCTGTGCTTAATACCTCGTTAAGTCCTTCTATAATCTTTTGGATACCTACATCTGCTCCTGCCCCAACATGTGCTCCTGGATGGAGGACAATTTGGTTAGCCCCTAAAGCAGCAGTCCGCTCTACTTCCTTTTGTAAAAATTCTACGCCAAGCTGGAACGTTTCAGGCTTCGTTGTGTTTCCTAGATTAATAATATAAGGAGCATGGACTACAATGTTAGAAATACCGTTTTCCTTCATATGCTGCAGCCCAGCTGCTATATTTAATTCTTCAATTGCTTTCCTACGAGTATTTTGAGGTGCACCCGTATAAATCATAAAGGTATTTGCACCATAGGAAGCAGCCTCCATGCTAGAGCCTAGCAGCATGTCCTTTCCACTCATGGATACATGTGATCCTAACAACATAGGTAAATCCCCCTATTTATTACGGTTTTTAATCCGACGTTCTCTCTTTTTAATTTTATCCATTTCCCATTTCATGTTTCGTTTATAGCCGGGCTTCACTTTTTTCGGCTTTCGAACCATTGACTTCGCTTTTGCATCTATCTCGTTTTCAACTTTTGCGCGATTTTTACGAGAATGTCTTTCTTTTAGCTCGGACCACTCACCATTTTTCACATCCTTATGCTCAAAGGTGATGCCCATTTTTTCTATACGAACTAATGCATCCTCATCAGATGGCTCGTATAAAGTGATTGCTAGTCCTGTCATTCCTGCTCGAGCGGTTCTTCCTACCCGGTGGACGAAGAATTCTAGGTCGTCTGGTATTTCATAATTGATGACATGGCTTACCCCAGGTATATCAATACCACGAGAAGCTAAATCAGTGGCTACAATATACTGAAATTCTAAATCATGAATTTGTTTCATCACTCTTTTTCTTTCGCGGGGTGACACATCACCATGAATTAGCCCAACCTTCACACCATTGCCTTGAAGGTAATTAGCAACCTCATCCGCATTCTGCTTAGTGTTTGTAAAGATTATCGCTAAGTATGGATTAATTCCTTCTAGAACTTCCAGTAATCTTTTTTTCCTTGATTTGCTTCGAACAGGCACAACAGTGAATTCAATTCCTTCAGCCACTGGTCTTTTGTCACCAATTTTTATATGCACAGGCGAGTCCATATATTTTTTTAAGAATGGCTGAAGCTTTTCAGGGATAGTAGCTGAAAATACAAACATCTCTAGCTGTTCTGGCATTTTAGAGGCAAATTGGTCTATCTCATTAATGAATCCTAGATCAAATGCTAAATCTGCTTCGTCTATCACCAAAGTATTTGCCGTGTGTACAAGAAGTGCCTGCTCCATTGTAAGATCTCGAAGTCGGCCTGGAGTTCCAACGACAATTTGAGGCTGAACTTTAAGCTTATCAATTGCTCTAGCCTTATCAGTACCTCCGATGAAGAGCTTTGCCTGTATCTCTGTACCTTCAATTAATTTCCCTAATTCTTTAAATATCTGTGTGGCAAGCTCTCTAGTCGGAGAGGTGATAATAGCCTGTAATTCTTGTCTCTCCACATCTATTTTCTCTACAATTGGAATCAAGAAGCTATGTGTTTTACCTGTTCCAGTATGAGCTTGACCAATCGCACTTTTTCCTTTTAAGACTAAAGGTATGATTTCCTTTTGAATAGGTGTTGGTTCTGTAAACCCGAGTTTTTCAATAGCGCTTTGTAAAAAAGGCTGAAAATTATAATCTGTATATTTGGACATTCGAGTCCCTCCCTTGCATTTCTTTATTGTAACACGATTGTACATAAAACGTGAAATTTGCATAGTATAGATTAGTCTGTATGCGCGAAAGGAGATGAAAAAAATTGCGTTATCAATCTTTTTACCCGTTTGCACAACGAGGTAATAATTTTATGTTCGGAAATCCTGGAAATACAGGTACTATACCTAATAGTCCTCCGCCCCAAAATTTTTCACCACCAAATTTCTCGCCACCAGTTTTTCCTACAAGCTCAGGTGGAACAAATACACAGGTCAGTGGTCCTTTAACAAACTTTTTTAGTCAATTTTCTCAATCAAGAGGTGGAGGTCAAACACCAAACACAGGGCCAATGCAAGCACCTAGTACAGGTTCAATGCAACCACCAAGCAATGGAGGATTCTCTCCATCCGGAGGTTTCTTTGGAGGACCTAATCAAATGGGAGCACCGGGTGGATTCGCCCCACAACCTCCTAATGCTGGATTCCCTCCTAATGGGGCCTTTGGTGGCTTCCAGCAAGGGGCTGCGAATGTTGCAGGTGCCACCGCAGCAGCTGGAACCGCTGGCCTTGCAGGAGCAACAAGTGGCTTAGGCTCAAAAGCAATGTCTTATTTACAAACAGCGGACAAATTTATTAACACAGCCCAACAGCTTACCCCTATGGTAAAGCAATGGGCACCTATGTTTCAAAATGTTCCAGCTCTATTGAAATTATATAGAGGCTTCTCGGCTGCACCAGCTGCAGGGGCTGCGACAGCAGCAGCCACGACTACCGCTGCAGCAGCTGCAGCTCCAGTCACAAGAGCGGCAGCAGCACCAATATCAACTGGTGTCTCGCTTCCACGGATTTTCCAGCCACCATTTTAATGCTTTGTAATACTCCCTTTGCTCCGTTATAATAGGAGTATGCTCGTATGGAAGGGAGTTTCTATGAATGATTGTACAAAAAATTACGCCCCGAGGATATTGTTATGGAGTTGTAGATGCAATGGTGATTGCTAGAAATGCAGCTTTAGATACATCTCTCCCACGGCCTATTTATATACTTGGAATGATTGTACACAACAAGCATGTAACCGATGCCTTTGAACAGGATGGGATTATTACGCTTGATGGTGCAAACCGCTTAGATATTTTAAATAAAGTTGAAACAGGAACTGTTATCTTCACAGCGCATGGGGTGTCACCAGAAGTAAAGGAACTAGCTAGAAAAAAGGGATTAGTATCAATAGATGCTACTTGCCCGGATGTGACAGTTACCCATGATCTTATTAAAGAAAAAACGGCAGAAGGCTTTGATATTATATATATTGGGAAAAAGGGACATCCTGAACCAGAAGGTGCAATCGGTGTTGCTCCCTCTCACGTACATTTAGTCCAAAATTTAGACGACATTGAAAGTCTAAATCTACAAAATGATAAATTGCTAGTAACCAATCAAACAACGATGTCACAATGGGATGTTGCTCATTTAATGGATAAATTAAAGGAAAAATATCCTCATATTGAAGTGCATAAAGAAATTTGCCTAGCTACACAAGTACGACAAGAGGCTGTTGCAGAGCAAGCAGGTGGAGCTGATTTACTAATTGTAGTAGGCGACCCAATGAGCAACAACTCTAATCGTTTAACTCAAGTGTCTGAGGAAATAGCTGGCACACCTTCTTATAGGATTGGGGATATTTCGGAACTGAAACTAGAGTGGCTTGAAAATGTAAACCATGTTGCAGTGACTGCAGGTGCTTCCACTCCAACTCCAATTGTGAAGGAAGTTATCCAGTTCTTAGAAAAATATGACCCGAATGATCCTTCCACACACGATACAACCAAAAAGGTAACAGCAGATAAAATACTACCTAAAATAAAAGTACCGAAGCCTGTGGATCGAATCGAGCCATATACAATGAAATAAAATGACACACAAAAAGCACTTACGTTCTTTATGAATCGTAAGTGCTTCTTCCTTTTTTAACAGCTTATATCAACTGAAAGGGCTCAGTAGAAAGTTGAGAGGCAATAAATTGAACAGAAAGCTTTTTCTTTTCACATTTCTCGTTCATGTAATTAGCCACTCCTTGCTTCATCACTTGCTCTATATGATGTCCAGGATCGATTACAGCCAAATCTATTGCCAATGCATCATGCGCTACATGAAAATAAAGATCTCCCGTAATAAACACATCTGCACCTGCTCTCTTAGCAGTTTGGATATATTTGTTGCCATCCCCTCCAAGGACAGCAACCTTTTTTACTTCTCTATTCAAGTCCCCCACTACTCGAACAAAAGGCACACCAAGTTGAGATTTAACCTTTTCCGCATACTCTTTTAGTTGCATAGCTTTAGGTAGCATTCCTACTCTACCTAATCCTTTTTTATTTATTTCTGTTTCTAAAGCAATTAGGTTATATGCAGGTTCCTCATATGGATGATTTGTTAATAATGCCTTTAGCACTTTATTTTTAATAGCCGCAGGAAAGACCACCTCTACCTTATCCTCTTCCACTATAGTTAGCTCATTTGCTTCTCCAATATATGGGTCTGCATCACTTAAAGGTCGGAATCTACCATGCCCTGCTGTTGTATAAGAGCAGCTGTCATAATCGCCGATATGTCCTGCTCCAGCTTCTGCCAAGGCATTTCGCACCTTTTCAGTAGATTCCTTTGGCGTAAATACAATTAAATTCATCAGCTTTTCTGCTGTTGTTTCCTCCATGATTTGAATATTTTCGAGCTCTAGCTTTTGAGCGAGTAGGTCGTTCACTCCTCCTGTTGCTATGTCTAAATTGGTATGAGCTGCATACACAGCAATATCATGTTTAATTAGCTTTTCTATTAATGCTCCTTGCGGAAGATCTGTACGCAAGTTTTTTAACTTTGTATAAATCGGAGGATGATGAGCGATTATTAATTCACACCCTTGCTCAATAGCCTCATCCACTACAGCCATATTCACATCAAGTGTGACTAACACTTTATTAATTTGCTTATTTAGAGTTCCGACCTGCAGACCAACTGGATCCCCTTCTACTGCAAGGCTTTTTGGTGCCCAACGCTCAAATATAGAGATAATATGCTGTCCATTTGCTGGTTTCATTTATAGCAGCTCCTTTACAAATGATATTTTAGTATCCAGCTCCTCTATTTTCTCTAATACCTCTTTGGAAGAAGGGATTTTTTGAAGCTGTTCTTTTATACGTTCCCACTCTTTTCGCTCAGTAGACCACTTCTTTTGAAAAATAGGGGAATTTTCCTTCATTAAAAATGGCCCCAAAAGTAATTCACTATCTGTAAGCTTCATTTTTCCACGTTCTAATACCAGTATTTCATAAATTTTTTCATTTTCCTCTAAGATAGCTTCCTGCGTTATTTTCCAGTCTTCTTTTAATGCCCACTCTCGTATAACCTTTGCATGGATATTTGGCTGAAGTATAAGCGTTTCGACAGAATCAAGCTTCTCTTTTCCAGCTTCCAGTATGGAGGTGATCAGTGGACCACCCATACCCGCAATCGTAATCGTTTCTACGTGGTCTTCTTTGCTTATTACTTCAAGTCCATTACCTAAGCGGACGCTTATATTTTCTTCTAAGCCCTCATTCTTTACTTGCTTTTTGGCTGATTCAAATGGTCCTTTTACGACCTCACCAGCTATCGCCTTACTTATCACATTTGTATGTACCAAATAGCATGGCAAATAAGCATGATCACTACCTATATCCGCGAGAACCGTATTTTTTTCGACAAAGGATGCAACCTTTTTAAGTCGATCTGATAAATTCTTTGCATTCACTTTCAACACCTCCAGCTTATTATAGCAAAAAAGAATAAGGAACGCCTGTTGACACAAGCATAGGATAAGAAACCAATCCACCCTACACGTTATTTTAATCCTTGCATCCGATGTTATTCAGAGCTGGCCCACTGCTAGAGTCAAATCTACCGTCAACTGTCGATTCGTTAAAGGATTGAGGCTGGTGGATAAGCGAGAGAAGATTGGAGCTAAGCGAGAGTAAAATCATGGCATACGAGAGTATTGCGCCTCTATGAGAGTAAATCCTCTTTATCCGAGAATAAATACCATCTAAACAAGAATAAGCCTCATCTTAACGAGAGTAACCAATCGCTATCTAAGAGTAAATACTGCTCAAACCCTAAAAAGCAAAACACCCTACTGGAATTCCCTCCTCTTTTTTAGCAATTTATCTATCGTAATCTCCTAAGAAATACATACATATATAAAAAAAGACCCTGATTCAATACAGAATCAAGGTCTTCTATCTTATTCTTATTCGCCTAGTGATTTAACCCAAGCAGCCATTTCTTCTATGTTCTCTTGTGGAACTATTTTAGCTGGCATGTTACCTTTACCATTTGCAAGCACATCTTGTATTTCTTCTTCAGATAGCTGAGTAGCCACTAGAGATGGATTGGGTCCAACGCCTTCGTACGTATTACCATGACAGTTAATACATTTTTGCTGAGCAAAAGCTTCAGGATCAAATTCTTCTGCAGAAGCTTGGTCATCGCCGCCTTCTCCTGCTTCTTCGCTATGTTCGGCAATTTCTTGCTTATTTCCAACACCATCGATAGATAAGAAGAATATTAGACCGATACCAAATGCCATAATTAAGATAAATGGAATTATTGGATTTTTTTGCATAGTTAACCCTCCCTCTTTAAATACATGAATTCTATTATAGAATTAGTCAACAATAATATTGTACTTCATTCTACAAAAAACGGAAAGCATTAACAGGTAACTTTTCTAGTATTGTGACAAATTCGACATATTTACGGGAGTTAGCAGCCAATATGTCTTGCTATCACCATACGTTGTACTTCTGAGGTTCCTTCCCCGATTTCTAGTAACTTAGCATCTCTCATATATCGTTCCACTTCGTATTCTTTCATATAACCATAGCCCCCGTGAATTTGAACAGCCTGATCAGCAACCTCCATCGCAATCTCCGAAGCATACAGCTTACACATAGATGCTTCCTTGCCGAACGCTCTGCCTTGATCCTTCAACCAAGCTGCTTTAT
The DNA here is from genome assembly GCF_056856695.1 of Psychrobacillus sp. Z16_25. Taxonomy (NCBI): domain Bacteria; kingdom Bacillati; phylum Bacillota; class Bacilli; order Caryophanales; family Bacillaceae; genus Psychrobacillus; species Psychrobacillus sp. Z16_25. The sequence continues at coordinate 36,124 of NZ_JBXEOV010000007.1, forward strand.
ATACCATATTTCTTGCAAGCTCAATTTTCATCGCCATATCTGCAAGCTTAAATTGAGTAACCTGGAACTCTGATAATGTCTTACCAAATTGTTTGCGCTCTTTTGAATATTGGAGTGCTCGCTCAAAAGCTGCTTGAGCAATACCTACTGCCATCGCGCCTATCCCAATACGTCCGCCATCTAAGGTAACTAAGAACTGCTTAAAGCCCTCCCCTTTTTTCCCTAATAGATTTTCTTGAGGAACTCTTACATTGTCAATCACTAATTCAGTTGTATTGGAGGCATTCAGCCCCATTTTCTCATAATTATCAATCACCTTAAAGCCTTCCGCATCTGTTGGCACAATAATTGCGGAGATTTCCTTTTTCCCATCCTTAATGTCCGTAATTGCGGTTAAAGCCAAATGCTTTGCATAGCTAGCATTTGTGATAAATGATTTATTTCCATTTATGACATAGTCATTTCCATCCACTTTTGCAGTTGTCTGTGTTCCCCCTGCATCAGATCCTGCATTTGGCTCTGTAAGCCCAAAAGCCCCAAAGGACTCCCCTGTACAAATTGGTACGAGATACTTTTGTTTTTGTTCTTCCGTACCAAATAAGTTTAATGGCGCTCCCCCTAAGGAGATATGAGCAGAATAGGTAATTCCAGTTGACGCACATGCTCTACTTAATTCCTCCGTTACAATGGCAAAGCTTACCGTATCAGCACCCGCTCCACCATATTCTTCTGCAAATGGTAGCCCCATCATCCCCATGTCGGCTAACTGTTTGAAGATTTCTTTTGGAAAGGCTTTCGTACGATCCCTTTCGATTGCTCCAGGAGCAACCACTTCATCAGCAAATTCCTTAATCGTACGTTTAATCATTTGTTGTTCTTGCGTTAAATCATAATTCATTTTTCTTCATCCCCTTTGTAAATAAAAACGCTTACAAGAACATTATACTAAATAAATAAAATATTGGCAGATTTTAAATGAACGAGAAAATGATTGAGAAATTTGTCGCATATACAGGGAGAGGATTCAGATGAACCATATACTAAAGAAATAGAGTTGTAGAGCAATGCTAGAGGATCTTTAACAATTGCAGGAAGTCTATACAAATGAAAAGGAGAATTTTTTATGGACAGGTATGATTCGTTAAAGAAAAAAATCATAGAGAAAAGAAAGAGTGGCCAAGACTTTGAGTAACGGATAAAGGAACTAAGAGAGAAAAGAAGAATGCAGTTGGAATCTATTGAAGAGAAATACCAACTTCCAAAAGGAGAATGAAGGTTAGAAGCAGCATCGACCACTCCAAATCAGCGGCACGCAAAAGCGTTGGACGTGCTTTCTTGTTTTTTGAGCCTAGGGTTCCGCTGACTGGTTCTCCGCTGCGTCGGACGCTTTCCACAGGGTGAGCGGTAAGCCATAGCCGAACGCTACGCGTGCCGTTGCTATGGCTTACCAGACTCCCTCATCCTGTAGGAGTCGCCGATGCTGCTACGAACCAATAGTGTTACCATAGTTAAGCTCCTTCTTGTCTAATAAGTCCCAAAATATAATCCATCAGAAATGAGAGATTTATTCCCTACCTCTAACAAAGTATTTCTTTGCACTGATCTCCGCTGCGTCGGAGGCCAACAGGATGTTGGTCAGGAAAACGTTGTCACACGATGTGACGTTCTTAGTTTTCCCTCACCAAAGGCAAGCCAGTAATAACCCTAAGAGAATCATAAGTACTAAATCTATATTTATGTATATCAAAAACTTATCTTAGCATTCGTTCTTTCTATTTCCCAAATTTTTATATTCTTTCTTAGTGTCCTAAGTAAACAAAACGATCGTATAAATAAAGATGACTATGCATCCTAGTATTCCCGAGATAGTAAAATAAATTAGCTTTAACCAGAAACCAGCTGCCAGCCATGAGAGACAATTTGTAATTAATATGACAAGTAATGCAGTCGAGCTTTCTGAGAAATAACTTTCCCAGCACTTGAAGGACACAGCTAATAGTAGTAGGGCGGATAATATTAGTAAAATAGTTTTGATAGTAGAGCTCTTTTTATGTCTAATAGCAAAAACAAGAAAAAAGATAATAGTGAAAATCGCTAGGATGATAGGTGCAATTGCATTAGATGTTAGAAAGATGGCGGCTATAATAGAGGTCGTCAACAGACCTCCTACAATAAGCAAGAATAATGCCAGCTTACTTCTCTTTTTCTGAAGAATGGATTTTTGTGCTAGTGGTTCGTTTTGCTCTTCCATTTCTCCTTGTGCATAAAGAGTTATTAAAAAATCACAGTAGTGCTCAGGCAAAAGCTTATTTTGTTTCCAGAACGCAATTTCATTTAAGATAATTTTTTTTCGTTGCTCGGACATAGCTTTCCTCATTCCATTGGAAAAAAGACATCCTTCAAGCAAGGATGTCTTTTTTCTATTCTAAGAAATCTTTTAATCGTTTACTTCTAGAAGGATGACGTAGCTTTCTTAAAGCCTTCGCTTCTATTTGACGAATACGTTCTCTCGTAACGCCAAACACTTTTCCTACTTCTTCTAAAGTACGCGTTCTACCATCATCTAAACCAAATCGTAAACGAAGAACATTTTCTTCTCTATCTGTTAGAGTATCTAATACATCTTCTAGTTGTTCTTTTAAAAGCTCGTAAGCTGCATGATCTGATGGAGATTGTGCATCAGCATCCTCGATAAAATCACCTAAATGAGAATCGTCTTCTTCTCCAATTGGTGTTTCTAAGGAAACAGGCTCTTGAGCTATTTTTAGTATTTCTCTTACCTTTTCAGCTGGTAAGTCCATCTCTTCTCCAATTTCCTCTGGAGAAGGCTCTCTTCCTAAGTCCTGCAATAATTGGCGTTGTACACGGATAAGCTTATTGATTGTTTCCACCATATGAACCGGAATACGAATAGTTCTTGCTTGGTCAGCGATAGCACGAGTTATTGCTTGTCTAATCCACCAAGTAGCATACGTACTAAATTTAAATCCTTTTCTATGGTCAAATTTTTCCACTGCTTTGATTAATCCCATGTTACCTTCCTGAATTAAGTCTAGGAACAACATCCCACGTCCAACATATCTCTTCGCAATACTTACTACTAGTCGAAGATTAGCCTCTGCTAAACGTTTTCTCGCTTCCTCGTCACCTTGTTCAATACGTTCCGCAAGCGCAATCTCTTCAGAAGCCTTTAATAGATCCACTCGACCGATTTCTTTTAAGTACATACGAACAGGATCGTTAATTTTCACACCTGGTGGTACACTTAAATCATTCAAGTCAAATGTCTCTTCTTCTTTCCCTTTCATCAGACGGTCTAAATCCTCTTCATCCCCGTCTTTTCTTCCAAGCTCAATTCCTCTGCCTTCCAAATTGTCGATAAACTCTTCAATTTGGTCGGATTCTAAATCAAAGTTTGCAAGCTTTTCTGCTATATCTTGGTAAGTAACCTCACCATTTTTTTTACCTAATTCAATCAGTTGTTTTTTTGCTTCCTCTAATGATAATTCAATATCAGTTTCTTTTGTACGTTCAGACTTGTCCGCCATAAGAATTCCTCCTTTTACTACCGGATTGTTACTCAAAAGTCGCTAATGATTTTCTCAATTGGATAGCCTCTTGAGCTAATTGTAGCGCTTTTGCTATATCAGTCATTTTTTCTGCTTCTCTTGCTTCTTGTAATTTGCGTTCTATCTGTTGCTCTATCCGGTATTTTCTAATATGGCGCAAACAGTCCATGACTTCCTCTTTTTCATGGTCTGGATCACGTTCTGAGAGCGCTGCTTCCATTACAATTTTTCTAAGTTCCGCATCGTTTAAAACTTCTAAAAATCGTTGATAATCACCATCTGGATAGTCTTCATAAAATCCCATCAAACGGACATATGAAGCTTCATAGGCATCTCGTATAAAGCACTGGTCCTCTATATGATTACGTACCATATCAATTATCTGGGGATTGTGGAGCATATGGGAAAGTAATATTCTCTCAGCTCTTTCATCTGCAGAAAGGGTACGACTTTGTTTTAAAGTTTCTATAGAAACCGGCTTAGATAAGCTTTGCTCATCTTTAGAAACCTTTGCTTTTTTCCCTTGAATTTTACGTAGATGTTGATAAATTGCTTCTTCTGAAACGTTTGTTTCTTGAGAAAGCTGTCTTACATACAAGTCTCTTTCTACGGTTGAGCTTCTATCGCTCAGTATTTCCAATATTTCTTGAATATACTGTAATGTATCATTCTCATTATTAAAATTTTTGTCCTTCTTTAAGACAATCATCATAAATGAAAGATAGGAATGAGGTTTCTCTATGATTTTCGTTCGAAAAGCCTCGGGACCATAATGCTTAATATAGTCATCTGGATCCATGGCATCCGGTATTAGAGCAATCTCTGTTTGAATACCTTGAGCTTGAAGTGTAGTGGCAGCTCTTCTAGCAGCCTCCATCCCAGCTCGATCTCCATCGTAACAAAGTGTCACCTGAGAGGTTAGTCTGTTTAGCTTTGTTATATGTTGAGACGTCAACGCTGTTCCCATTGTTGCAACAGAATTATTGACTCCTGCCTTTGAAGCAGCTATAACATCTAAAAAACCTTCAAAAATAACCACTGCTCGCTCTTTTCGAATATCTAATCTGGCCTTATCTAGATTATAGAGGACCTGGCTTTTTTGAAAGATAGGAGATTCCGGACTATTTAAATACTTGGCTTCATTTTCCCTTTTCTCGAGGATTCTTCCAGAAAACGCAATTACATGACCCGTTTCATCAAACACCGGAAACATTATGCGGCCTCTAAAACGATCAAAATACTTTAACTCATTTTCTTTTCTTATAATAAGACCAGTTTTCTCAATTTGTTGTAAATCCATACCTTTCCGCTCTAATAACGTAGTAAGAGCATCCCAGCTAGGAAGAGACCAGCCTATTTTATACTTTTCGATGAGCTCCGTAGAAAACCCTCTTTCTAAGAGATAATTTAATGCACTCTCTCCTTCCACAGTATTCAGTAATAGGTGATGATAATACTCGCTCGCAAATTCATGTGCTTGCTTCATCATCGTCTCTTCCTTAGAGACGGCTTTTGATACGGAATGACCATTGGAAACTCCTTCTACCATTAGCCCTACTCTATTTCCGAGCTTACTTACTGCCTCGTGAAAAGATAAGTTTTCGATGTCCATAAGAAATGTAATCACATTTCCCCCTGCACCACAGCCGAAGCAATGAAAAATCTGCTTCTCTTGGGTAACTGAAAACGAGGGTGTCTGTTCTCCATGAAATGGACATAATCCAAAGAAATTTCTACCTCTTTTCGTAAGCTGAACATACTCACTAATTACATCTACAATATCATTACTATTTCTAACTTGTTCGATTACTTGTTCGTCTATACGAGTTGTCAAGGTTTTCACCATCTTTTCTTGCTACATTTAATTTATTCGATAAATCATAGAAAAATCCTGCAAGAATCGACAAAATAATTCATAAAAAAATATTCTATTTCCTTTTTCCACAAATAAATATTATAAAACATTTTATTATATTAATCTATTATTTTATTTATCCTAGAAAGCCAAAAATAATAATAGGTTTCCAATAATTATATGACAGACTACAAGAATGAGATGAATCGACAGGAGACCTCGTTAAACTGGACAAAGCTTAAACATTAACAAAGAAGGTAACTGAATACAGGTACCTCCTCTCAATTCTTTTCTGCTAACGAAACAACAATTATCATAGCTTCTTTAGGAATAATCAATTACGGTAAAAAGCTATCTTTGCTGCACATGATTTATAATAAGATTTGCAGTTTCTTCTACTGCTCTATTCGTTACATCAATCACTCTACAGCCTATCTTATTAACTATTCTATCAAAGTGAACAATTTCCTCCTGGATTCTTTCAATTTTTGCATAGCTGGCTTCTTCATTTAAGCCAATTGCTAGTAATCTTTCCTTGCGGATAAAATTTAGTTTTTCAGGAGTAGTGACAAGCCCAAAACATTTGTCCGGGTCAATTTGAAATAGCTCCTCTGGTGGCTCTACTTCAGGTACAAGTGGAACATTTGCAACCTTATATCTTTTATTAGCCAAGTATTGAGAAAGTGGCGTTTTAGAGGTACGTGAAACGCCAATAAGCACGATGTCTGCTTGGAGTAGCCCTCTTGGATCTCTACCATCATCATACTTTACTGCAAATTCAACCGCCTCAATCTTTTTGAAATAGTCCTCATCTAGCTTTCTCACTAACCCTGGCTCTTCAAAAGGTTTTTCGTCTAATTGCTTTTCCAAAATTTGAAGAATGGGACCAATAAGATCGACACATTGCAATTGATATTCCTTACAATATTTCACTATTGCATCTCGCATATCTGCACGAACTAATGTATATAAAATACTTGCATTTTGCTCCTTTGCAAGCTCCGTTATTTCTTTTATGTGATCCAGAGAATCAATGTGGGTAAAACGCTTCAGCTTTGTGTGCTGGAGCCTCGGCCTAAATTGACTAATAGCTGCTTTAGCAACCAGTTCACCTGTTTCCCCAATAGAATCTGAAACAATAAACACGTTTAGCATTCTCATTCTCTCACTCCTTATAAATCATGATCATCAGCTAATGATAAGAAAGCACGAGTGATGTTCGTTTTCGTTATTCTTCCCACTACCTCTAGCCCATCTTTACTTTCCCGTACAACTGGTAGTGAATCTATTTGCCGGCTCATTAATTTTTTTGCTACATCAATAATCGTATCTTCTTTAAAGCAGTAAGTAATATTCGGCATCCTAGTCATAATCATATGAACTGGAATTTTGTTTAAGTCTTGATTCCCTATGCTGATTCGCAGAAGATCTTTTCTGGAAAGAACGCCTGATAATAAAGATTGCTTATCTATGACAAAAAGAGAACCAACATCCTCTAAAAACATATGGCAGATAGCATCATAAACAGTCATCCCTTCATCTACGACCACCGGGATGGATTGAAAATCTTTGACAAGCATCTTTGCTATGTCTTCCGAAATTAAATGACTTGTTTTTTTTCCAGAATAAAAATAACCTACCCGAGGTCGTGCATCTAAATATCCGGCCATTGTTAAAATGGCTAGATCAGGTCTAAGGGTAGATCTAGTTAAATGAAGTCGTTCAGCAATTTGTTCACCTGTAATAGGGCCGTTTCCTTTTACTATGTCCAAAATCTCGACTTGTCTTTTGTTGAGCTCGATTGGACTCACCGCCTCAATTTTTTCTTAGTACTAAATAATTATAACACTAACCCACTCATTGCGAAATAAAGATGCATATGATAAGATTTATATAAATATTTTAGCGATGAAGAGCATAATAAGTACTGTAATGAAAAGCGAGTGGTGATAGTGAAAGACCACGCTACAGGAAAACGGCGGCTCAGAGCTTATTGCTTTTAAAGAGGATTGCTTTTGCAATCAATCGGGGTGGAACCGCGGGTTAATAACTCGTCCCCGGGCTAATATTTAGTCCGGAGACGGGTTTTTTATATTCTTTAAAAGTTTACAAAATTGGAGGTTTTATCATGGAAAAGTCAATGGAGAATGTAGTAAGTTTGGCAAAACACAGAGGATTTGTTTTTCCAGGCTCAGAAATTTATGGTGGTTTAGCAAACACTTGGGATTACGGTCCACTTGGAGTAGAGCTTAAAAACAATGTAAAAAAAGCATGGTGGAGAAAATTTGTCCAAGAATCTCCTTATAATGTGGGACTAGATGCAGCAATCTTGATGAACCCTAAAACTTGGGTTGCCTCTGGTCACATTGGTAACTTTAACGACCCAATGGTGGATTGTAAGCAATGTAAATCACGCCATCGAGTAGACAAGATAATCGAGGATGCTTTAGAGAAAAAAGGAATTGAAATGGTAGTAGACGGACTTTCATTCGAGAGAATGGGAGAAATTATGAAAGAGCATGAGATTGTATGTCCTTCCTGCGGTGCATTTGATTATACAGAGATTCGTCAATTCAATCTTATGTTCAAAACCTTCCAAGGTGTTACGGAATCTTCCACTAACGAAATTTATCTTCGTCCAGAAACAGCACAGGGTATCTTTGTTAACTTTAAAAATGTACAACGCTCTATGCGAAAAAAAATGCCATTTGGTATTGCTCAAGTAGGTAAAAGCTTCCGTAATGAAATTACTCCAGGTAACTTCACCTTTAGAACAAGAGAATTTGAACAAATGGAGCTTGAGTTCTTCTGTAAGCCTGGAGAAGATATGGAATGGTTTACTTACTGGAGAAATTTCTGTAAGGATTGGCTTCTAAACTTAGGGGTTGCGGAGGACAGCATTCGTTTAAGAGATCATTCAGAGGATGAATTATCTCATTACTCAAATGCTACAACAGATATTGAATACAAGTTCCCATTTGGCTGGGGAGAGCTTTGGGGTATTGCAGATCGTACAGATTATGATCTAAAGCAGCATATGGAGCATTCTGGAGAAGATTTTCAATATATTGATCCAGTAACAAACGAGCGCTATGTACCTTATTGTATCGAACCTTCCTTAGGAGCAGACCGTGTTACATTAGCATTCCTATGTGAAGCTTACGATGAGGAACAGCTTGAAGGTGACGATAAACGTACTGTATTACGCTTCCATCCCGCTCTTGCACCTATTAAAGCAGCAGTATTACCTCTTTCTAAAAAGCTTTCAGAAGGAGCTACATCTCTATACGCTGAGCTTAGCAAGCATTTCATGATGGAATACGATGAATCCCAATCCATCGGTAAACGTTACCGCCGTCAAGATGAAATCGGTACTCCATTCTGTATTACTTACGACTTTGATTCAGAAACGGATGGACAAGTAACAGTTCGTCACAGAGATTCCATGGAACAAACAAGAATGCCAATCGCAGATGTAAAAGCATATATTGAAAATCATTTAAATTTCTAACTCATAGAAAAAGATCCAATAGAGGCCTATTCCTCTGTTGGATCTTTTTTTGGTTGAAAGAATTCTGGAGTCTTTTCCATTTGATCTAAAAAAGCTTGAGATTTCAAGCGTATTCCTACCTGCTCCGAGTAAATCGTTCGTACGATTTTTTTTATAAATCCCTTCGTTTCTTTTTTTAAGGATAGCTTTCCAACTTGTTCAATAGGAACATTATAAAAAGTACGAATTAGTTTAACCTGTGCAGGATTTAACCGAATTAAGTATGGATCTATCTCGAAGCATCGGTGACAGAGAAATCCAATTTGAGCAAAAGAAAAAGCAAATTCTCCATCTGTTGCCCCGCAATTAGTGCATTGATGAAGCACTGGATAAATTCCTGCTACCGGGAGCATTTTCCATTCTACAAAGAGGCTGATAGCTTCTGGATCATACTCCTCAGAGATAGCTACTAATGCCTGCTGCAGTATAGTAAAAACAGCAGGTTTAGGTCCTTCATCATCCACTAGCTTATCCACTAACTCCATGATAAAGCTTGCATAAGCCGTCGTAAATATATCCTCTCGAATGGATCTCATGGAATCAATGATTTCACCCTGCTGGAGAGCTCCCATTCCTCTCCCTTGCTGGATCAGAAAGTAGGCATAAGTAAAGGGCTGCGAAATGGAGGAAAGCCGACTAGTCGGTTTCTTTGCCCCTCTTGCCATTGCAGCCCTTTTGCCAAGCTCCCTGGAGAAAATGGTTACAATTTTATCTGTTTCTCCATAGGATGAAGTGCGTAGGACGATTCCTTCTACTTTTTGAAGCAAGCGCCTTCACTCCTTTAAAATGCTTAATACTCATCTTCTCGGAAACCGTAATCTCTTAAATGAGCAGATTTGTTTCTCCAATCCTTCTGAACTTTTACCCAAAGCTCTAAAAAGACTTTTGAACCGAGAAGCATTTCGATATCCTGACGAGCACGAGTCCCTACTTCCTTAAGAAGAGCTCCTCTTTTTCCAATCACGATTCCTTTTTGAGAGTCTCTTTCTACCACGATTGTAGCCATTACTCGGATCATTTCCTTATCGGTATTTTCTTCCTTTTTAATGCTATCAATCACCACAGCAATAGAATGCGGAATCTCTTCTCGCGTCAGATGCAGAACCTTTTCACGAATTAATTCCGAAATGATAAACCGTTCAGGATGATCTGTCACCTGATCCGCTGGATAATACTGTGGCCCTTGTGGAAGATAGCCTTGGATAGTCTCTAAAAGACGTTCCACATTATTTCCCTGTAAAGCAGAAATCGGTATAATCTCCGCAAAGTTATACTTATCCTTATAAGACTCGATAATGGTAATTAGGTCGTCTGGATGAACTTGGTCAATCTTGTTGATTACTAGGAAAACAGGTGTTTCATTGTTTTCTAGTAAATCAATGATAAACTCATCGCCTTTTCCAATTCCCTCAGTGGCATTTACCATAAATAAAATAACATCTACTTCTCTTAGAGTATTTTTCGCTACCTTCAGCATGAAATCGCCGAGCTTATGCTTTGGTTTATGAATTCCAGGAGTATCGATGAAAATCATTTGACTCTGTTCAAGGGTCAAAACACCCTGTACTTTGTTTCTTGTTGTTTGTGGTTTATCGCTCATAATAGCAATTTTTTGTCCTATTACTCGATTTAAAAACGTTGACTTCCCAACGTTCGGTCTTCCGATAATAGAAATAAACCCTGATTTATAGTTTTCATTGTTTTGCTGCATAATCCATATCCTCCGTTGTAAAAGCACCTGGCAATAAATCTGCGACGGTTGTTTTTGTTACATTACCCTTAAGGTTCGTTAAATAAACTGGCATACTTTTGTCACAGAATTCCACTAGTACTTGACGGCAAGCGCCACATGGAGAAATTGGTCCATCTGTATTCCCAGAGATTGCGATGGCTGCAAATTCCTTTTTTCCTTCCGAAACCGCTTTAAAAATAGCCGTTCTTTCGGCACAATTTGTTAAGCCGAATGAAGCGTTTTCAATATTACAACCTAAAATGATTTCGCCATCTTTCGTAAGTAAAGCAGCCCCAACAGGGAACTTAGAATATGGGACATATGCATTCTCTCTAGCTTTTATGGAAGCCTCTAATAACTTTTGTTGATCCATCATTTACTATCACACCTTCAATTTAGTAATACCAGCCATTTAGGAAGAAAAATAATACTTCCAATAATTATCGTAGCTACAGCATATACAAGACAAGCCGCAGCTGCTAAATCCTTCGCTTGTTTTGCAAGCGGATGATAATCTGGTGAGATGAGATCCACCACTCGTTCAATTGCAGTATTTATTAATTCTATCATAAACATGCCGGAAACTAATAATATCACCACTGTCCATTCTAGTCTAGAAAGACTACTAAAAAAACTAACAATCATCACAATCACAGCAGCTAATAGATGAATACGAAAGTTCTGTTCAGTTTTACATGCTGTCACTATACCTTGTGATGCATGTCCAAAGGAACAAAGTAGCTTATGAAAGTTCATGGCCTTCACGCTTCAGCCCGAAAGCTTGTAAGATAGTTTCTTGTAGGCCGAACATCTCTTTTTCTTTTTCTTCCGTGTCGTGATCATATCCTAAAAGATGCAGGAAGCCATGTACAGCTAAGAAACATAACTCTCTTTCAAAAGAATGATTATACGACTCTGCCTGCTCCATGGTTCGATCAACAGAAATAATAATGTCTCCTAATAATACAGGAAGCTCCGCATCTTTTATTTCTATTTCTCCTTCCCCCATTTCCTCCATTGCGAAGGAAATAACATCAGTCGGCATATCTTTTCCTCGGTATTCAAGATTAATTTTGTGAATCTCTTCATTTGTAACAAAGGTAACACTTACCTCCGCTCCTTCTTTTACAGACAGCTGTTTAGCTGCAGACTGTAAAACCTTTTCCACTAAAACAATTGCTTCCTCTTCTAACTTACCCGTTTCATCCATTAAATCCAGTTCTAACATCTATTTCTCTCCTTTTTCTATTTCGGATACTCAATTCTTGAATGGAAGGTACCATTCATTGTCGAACAAAAGCTCTCTTCTATCAATTTTATCTCTTTTAAGGAAAGGTCACATTCATCAAATTGACCATCTAATAGCTTATCTTTAATAATTGCCTGTATGACCTGTTGAATCTTCTTAGCATCAGGCTCCTTCATAGAACGAACTGCCGCTTCCACGCTATCAGCAACAGAAATAATTGCAGCCTCCTTTGTTTGAGGCTTAGGCCCTGGATATCGATAATCCTCTTCCCGAACATTCGGATTTAGCTCCTTGGCTTTGTGATAAAAAAACTTTAGCAATGTCGTACCATGGTGCTGTTGGGCAATATCCACAATTTCCTTTGGCAGTTTATTCTTCCGTAAAATTTCTGCTCCCTCCACAGCGTGAGCTATAATAATATCTCGGCTAGACTCAGGTGACAAGTTATCATGTGGATTATACCCATTTAATTGGTTCTCAATAAAAAATCCTGGTCTATTTGTCTTTCCAATATCATGATAATAGCATCCTACTCTAGCTAATAAGCCGTTTGCCCCTATTACCTCACATGCAGCCTCTGCTAAATTTGCGACCATCAGACTGTGATGATAGGTGCCAGGAGTCTCGGTTAATATTTTTTTGAGTAGCGGGTGATTTGGATTGGACAGCTCGATAATTCTCATAGCAGAAAGCATTCCAAAAGCTGATTCTAAGAAAGGTAGAATCCCGATTGTCATAGCTCCTGATAAAATTCCGGAACACAAGGCCGCCCCTATATAAAATACAATATCTAAAAACTCATAAGTTGTCTTAGTTGTTAATAAATAAAAGATAATAAACAATACATTTACAGCTGATACAATAAAACTTGTCCGAAGTATTTGTGAGTTATTATACATTTGTTGCATAGCGAATATACCAGCAATACATCCAAATAATATATACAATGATACTTCCATTTGAAAGATATTCGTATATCCTTCTTGAAAAATAATACCTGCATAAGCAGCAACTACGAAACTAGTAATAAAAGCTGCACGCTCGTTTACTAATGAATAGACTAGCATTGAAACTAAAGCGGTTGGGAATACAAAGGCTATCACAACATCAAAATTATAGGCAATCGATTGTATTACCTTCATTATTAACACAGAAAGAAGTAAGCTAAAAGAAATAACGATGATGTTCTTGATCTTCTCCCTATTCTTTTCTTCTTTGAAAATAGTTTGTCTAAAAAGAACCCACATGGTTAAAAGAACAAACAAGCCTAATCCGATATAGGGCTTATAAGTTTCTTTATCGTCGGATAACATGCCTAAAAGCTCTAACTGTCTATAAACCTCTTTACTAACAATCTCTCCTTTTTGGACCAAAATTTGTCCTTGAAGAATTCTTGTTGGCTCTACACTCGCTTTGGCTTGTTCAATACGTTGATTGGTTGCTTCCTCATTAATTACCTCTGTAGCAACAATTACATTTCGTGATATGGTTACGATTACATTCATAAAGCTTTCAGGATAATGAAAGGTGTTACGAACTTCTTGAATAACCTTTTCTCGTTCACTCGGTAGATCTTCACTTCGTATTGGCTTACTAAGCGAATCCTCAATGATTGGCGTAAGATTGTCTCGCACATCCCTTAAGGAAGAAACATATTGACTAAGAAGCGCTCTTAAAGACTCATCGGAAAGCGAAATATATTGTTCATTATCCTCTAATGCCTTGAGCTCCTTTTTCAGTTCTTCAATAGCTAATCTTACGCCAGCTTCATCCTCTTGGTTTATCTGCTTTTGTTTCACCTCTATGACTGCATCAAAAATGGACTCTGTGATAGTTGCCTGATTTTCGGCAGTCTCCTCCTGATATTGATACACAGGAGTGACCTCTGAGGCAGCCCTTTCTCTTTCTTCCTCGGTCTTAACTGGATCCTCCATCGTCTTAACAGCACGAATCGTTTCTGGTGCTAAATTCATATACCGAATATCATATGTATTTTCTTTTACGTTTCCAATAATCAAGAAGAACATGCAAACGGAGGTAATGAGTATAATCAAGAAAGGTAGATACTTATTATCTTTTATTTTCAAGCTCCATTTATTCTTTACCATCCAATTCTCATCCCCTTTGCCTATTAGGTTTATTATACCGTAAAAACAAGACAATTCACTATATATTCCAAATTCTTGTAGAAGAAAAACGAAAACAAGGAAAAAGAGAGGATGGTGCTTTTTCTTTATACAAAGTAAACAAGAAATAAACTTTGTACCAATCCGAGTTCCCTTTTACACATAAAAAAATAAGACACTTTCAGTTCGTTTGAACAGAAAATGCCTTACCTTACTTAGATGTCATTCAGCCTTCATCTCATCAACGTTTCATATAACAAAGTTTCAGAAAACTATCCTCGTAGCCCTTTTTGGATTATTGGTGCTCCTCATAAGCAGTGATAATTTTTGCTACTAACGGATGTCTTACAACATCCCCTTGCTCTAGATATTGAAAGTGAATCCCTGGCACATGATGAAGGATTTTCTCCGCCACGATTAAACCGGATTCTACTCCTTTAGGTAAGTCTATCTGCGTTTTGTCACCTGTTATAACCATTTTCGATCCAAATCCAAGCCTAGTTAAAAACATTTTCATTTGTGCTTTTGTTGTATTTTGTGCTTCATCGAGAATGACAAAGGCGTCGTCTAACGTTCTACCACGCATATATGCTAGAGGAGCTACTTCAATAGTTCCCCTCTCGATTAAGCGTTCTGTTTGCTCGGGTCCCAGTACATCATGCAGTGCATCATATAGAGGGCGTAAATACGGATCTACCTTTTCCTTCAGATCTCCCGGTAGAAATCCTAAGCTTTCTCCAGCTTCTACAGCTGGACGAGTTAAAATAATACGTTTAACGTGTGCATTTTTTAAGGCCTGAGTAGCCATCACGACGGCTAGATACGTTTTACCAGTACCGGCTGGCCCAATACCAAACGTTAGGTCTGAGTGACGTATACCATGCACATATTCTCGTTGTCCAATTGTTTTGGCACGTATAGACTTTCCTTTTGTATTTCTTGCAATTTCTTCATCATACAAGCTAGAAAAATATTCGATGGTACCACTGTGACTCATTTCGATGGCAGAGGAGACATCTCTAAGATTAATATTAATCCCTTTACGTATGACTTCTAATAATTGATTTACTAGCTTTTTTGCTTCTAGAACTTTCTGTTCGTCTCCGACAATTTGAACGGATTCGCCCCTTGTAATTAACTGAACGTTTAATTCTTCTTCAATTAGCTTTACATTTTTATCTGATATTCCCAGAAGCATCACAGCTTCTGAAGGGTCTTGTAAATTTATGTCTAGTTTTTGTTCGCTCATGCTCCGTCTCCTTGAGGTATAACTTGTGGTATCGCAATATTTTCATTAATTAGTAATAAAAGCTTCCCCTTTACTTTATCATTTTGTAGGGATACCTGCAAAACTTTATCCTCTAAAATTTGAGTTTCAGCGGGCATCTCATTCAAAATCTTTTGGAATAACAATGGTCTGATTAAAGTGTCCAATGATTCTTCTGTTATCTGATAGGAAACCTTTTCGGATGATTGAACATAGCCTGCACTTATATATGGTCGAATAAACTGAGGTAAAGAAATTTCCTTCCAATATTCTCGTTCGTTCTTTCCTTTTCTTTGAATGACAAATTCCTTGTTAGAAGGCTCCATTAGTGTTACCTTTGTAGGGACCTCAAAATTCATTTCAATCCAATAGCTCGCATAAACCTTACCCTCAGCACTGGTGATAATGGTTTTATCTCCCTGCTTCACAAATCCATTAACTAAAATATCTCCTTTCTTAACCGATACATTTTTTTCGACTGCTCGGACACCTTTAACTAAACTAAAGTCTGTAATGACGCCGCTTCTTTTGGCAACAAGATGAATTGCTGGTGCGTTTTTCACTTCTCTTTGCTCAAGCTTTGGAGCTAGCATTGGAGTGACAGTAAAGGTAGAGCCTGACTTAGTGAAATGTATCCAAGAGAATTCCTTATTTTTCAGTAATAGGCTTTGCCTTATTTCTTGTTCAGATGGCAAATTGGATGCTAGCATTTTTTCTTTTATTTTCATTTCCTTCAGTTGTTCTTCAATTAACACCTTACTCTCAGGGGAGTAGGAAACAATGTCAATTCGCCATATAAATTGCGAAAGAAGGATAGGGATAAGCAAAAATAATAGAACCCCCACAATGGTATACGAATAGATTGTTACTGTTTCTTGCTTTGCCTCGTCCTGTAATGACACCGGAATTTTAAGTGACTTTCTTATTCTACGGAATGTTTTGATATCTTGTTTTCGAATGGAAAAATACAAGTAGCCTTGACTGCTATATACACTATATACGTTGATTTTTTGGGAGGCTAATTTCTGAAATAAAGAAAATTGATCAATATTCTCTGGTAGCTTTACTTTAATAAGCTGCATTATTGATTAGAATCCCTTCTCAGTATTTGAAATCTTTGTAGATTTTGAACCTGGAGATGCAATCGGTCCATGGAAAGAGTTTTTATGTATAGCTTTTCTGCCTGTATTTCTAAATGATAGTTATCGTATAAGCATTGTATTGTAGTCTCTGTAAGTTTTAATAACGTTAGCTCGTAATCTAACACGATTTCATCAAAATTTTCAATCATAATACTCGCATGGAGTGGAAATAATTGTCTAATAAAAAACACCCCTTTACTTGAATTTATGCAAGTAAAGGGGTATTCATGTGTTATCTTTTGGATTTTGGTGGTCCTAATATCTCGGAAAATATTATTCCCCGAAGCAATTCATCTTCCGTGCTCGGCAGTACATTTTGAAGAACCGGTTTTTCTTTCGTTTTAAGCTGTGTATTATCCTGATGCATAGATAGCCTTCCTTTACCTTGAGCTGGCTTACTACGATCGATTGTATGGCTTATGGTACGATCCGGAAGCTCATGTACCTTATCCCTTGCCAGAGGAGGAGCCTGTGTATGAATTGGAGTAGGTTTCTCCCTTTGCAACTCTCTTTGCTCCATTTGGCTTTGCTGTTGCTGTTGAAATTCCTTTGCAAGCTCCCCCAAATTTTTAAAAGGGTTCTGATTAACTGGTCCTTGCTGCTGTGGTCTATTAATTGGCTTGGGAGCCTTATTTTCTGGCTCCTTCTTTTTGCCAAAAAAACTGGTTAACAACGACAGGATAATTAATATTATTATACTTTCCAAGGAGAAAACTCCTTTCTGCTATCGACTAGTCCTTTAACTCATCAGAAGAAGGCTTGTCGCCACCAATTTTACTGATGGAGTCTCTCATACCAGTATCCGCTTTAATATTATTATAATTCATGTAATCCATGACACCCATATTTCCTTCGCGTAATGCTTCTGCCATTGCTCTTGGAACTTCAGCTTCAGCTTCCACTACTTTCGAGCGCATTTCTACTACTTTTGCTTTCATTTCTTGCTCTGATGCTACGGCCATTGCACGGCGTTCCTCAGCCTTAGCCTGTGCAATTTTCTTATCAGCCTCTGCTTGCTCTGTTTGAAGCTCGGCACCAATATTTTTACCTACATCCACATCCGCGATATCAATCGACAGAATTTCAAATGCAGTACCAGAATCTAAGCCTTTAGATAAAACAGTTCGAGAAATTAAGTCTGGATTTTCTAATACTCTCTCATGACTTGCACTAGAACCGATTGTACTAACAATCCCTTCACCTACACGGGCAACAATTGTTTCTTCTCCAGCTCCCCCAACAAGGCGATCGATGTTCGCACGTACTGTAATACGAGCCTTTGCTTTTACTTCAATACCGTTCATAGCTACACCTGCGATGAATGGCGTTTCAATTACTTTTGGATTTACAGACATTTGAACTGCCTCTAATACGTCACGACCAGCTAAGTCGATTGCAGCAGCTCTTTCAAAGCTTAATTCAATATTAGCACGGTGAGCAGCAATTAGAGCATTTACTACCCTGTCTACATTACCACCAGCTAGATAATGGCTTTCTAGCTGATTAATCGTAACTGCTAGACCAGCTTTATGTGCCTTAATTAATGGATTGACAATTCTAGACGGAATTACTCGACGTAGTCTCATCCCTACTAATGTAAAAATACTAATCTTAACCCCTGCAGCTAATGCAGAAATCCATAGTGCAATCGGGAAAAAAGTTAAGAACACGGATAGTAGGATAAATGCAACTACCACAATTATAACTATACCAATCACTCCACTTGTCATACTTGTTCATCTCCTTCTCTTGCTTCTCGTACCACAATACGAGAGCCTTCTGTTTTAATAATTACTACCTTCTTATCCTTGGCAATAAAACTGCCATCTGATACAGCATCAATTCGCTCGTTTTCAATACGTATAGTGCCAGAAGGTCTCAAAGGTGTCATTGTAACTGCAATTTTTCCTAGCAAGTCTAAACGGTTTTGATTGGATACATACCCTTTTTCAGTTGTGGTAGCATCCGTTAGAACCATTTTATTGAACACCTTTAATTGTTTTTTAAAAAACTTCATAATAATCACCATTCCCATTATTGCTACTGCTAACGCTATTAATACAGCAACCCCCATATAAACAAAGCTTTCACCAGAAATCATAATACTTCCGATAATTGCAGCTAAACCAAGTATACCACTTATCCCTCCAGGTAAGAAGAATTCCGCAATAATTAGCACGATTCCAATTGCCAATAAAATGAGCGCTTCAAATCCAGCAAGTCCCGCTACCAAATGACCAAAAAAGAATAGCCCTATTGCACTTAGCCCCATGATTCCAGGAACTCCAAAGCCCGGTGAATATAGTTCTAAAATTAACCCTAAGCTTGCAATAGAAAGCAGTATTGGGACAATGATGGGATCTGTTATAAATCTAGCAAGGGATTCCATAAAAGTCTGTTCTACTTCTACTACGGTGGCACCGGATAGATCAGCTTTTTCTAATAAATCATTTAGGGAGGAAACTGTTCCTTCCGAATAGCCAACCTCTACTGCCTCTCTTGATGAAAGTGTAAGTAACTTCCCTTTACCTGCACGATATTCTGGCAAAGGTACATCTTCATCAGCCATCGCTTGGGCGAATTTAGGATCTCTTCCACTCCCTTCAGCAGCATTGATCATCTTTGCTATCCATGCACTAGTAGCTTTCTTGTCAGCGGCATTCCCATTACTGTCAATTACGGCTGCAGCACCAATAGACCCACCAGGAGACATATAAATCTCATCTGTATGAAGCGCTAAATAGGCTCCAGCAGAAAGCGCTTCCGTATTTATATAGGCAATTTTTTTAACGGATGTTTCATCTAAGAGATTTGCTATATCTTCAGCTGAATCTACAAATCCACCAGGAGTATTAAGCTCAAAAATGATGGCATCCGCATTAGCTTCCTCAGCATCTCGAATGGCCCGCTTTAAAAAAGCATGTAATCCTCTTTCTACTTCTTCATAAACAGGAACTTTATAGACTGTTGGTGATTCAGCAGATGCAGGAGGAGTAATGAAAAGAATAGACATGTACAAAAGACATAATGCAAAGAAAAAACGAGACAATTTCACCTTTTACCCTCCTTTCCTTCTATATGTATACTACTTTATACGTATAAGTATCAATATAGTTTCAATAAAATAAAATAAACCGAGAAAATAATTTTCTCGGTTTACATAATTGTAAATGTTAATCATACAGTACGTGTTTTGAACGCAGGGATTTTTTGGGATTAAATTACCACTTACGTTTACGTGCAGCTTCTGATTTCTTTTTACGTTTTACGCTTGGTTTTTCATAAAACTCGCGCTTTCTAACCTCTTGAATTGTACCACTTTTAGATACAGTACGTTTGAAGCGGCGAAGAGCATCTTCAAGCGATTCGTTTTTGCGAACGACAGTTTTTGACATCTCTCTTTCCCTCCCTCCGAACACACGTGTGTACATAACCAATTGTTATGTACTAAAAAATTATACCGTATTGAGTAGATTAGGTCAATACTTTTAAAACTAATTAATAATCTGAGTTGCTTTCTAGTCCTTGAGCAATTTGGACACCAGAGCTAGCACCAATTCTAGTTGCCCCTGCTTCAACCATTGCCTCTACATCTTGAAGACTACGAACTCCACCAGAAGCTTTTACTCCTAGGTCCGGCCCAACAGCCTGACGCATAATTTTAACAGCATTTACTGTAGCTCCTCCAGTTGAAAAGCCAGTAGAAGTTTTTACAAAGTCCGCTCCAGCTGCTTTAGAAAGCTCACTTGCTTTTGCTATTTCTTCATCTGTAAGCAAGCATGTCTCTAAAATAACCTTTACAATAGCTTTACCTTTCGCAGCATTTACAACAGCTTCAATGTCCTTTTGAACAAATGTATAGTCTTGATCCTTAAGCGCCCCTACATTTATCACCATATCAATTTCTTCCGCACCATTTTCAATTGCATTTGTCGTTTCAAACGCTTTTACTGCTGAAGTAGTTGCCCCTAAAGGAAAGCCAATTACAGTACAAACCTTTACTGGAGAACCTTTCAAAAGCTGCGCACTGTATGCAACCCATGTAGGATTCACACAAACGGAAGCAAATTCATATTTTCTTGCTTCTTCACAAAGAGTCTCAATTTGTTTCTTTGTTGCATCTTGTTTTAATAATGTATGGTCGATTAAACCGGCTATGTTTTTTGTCATATGATGACTCCTTCCAACTTGTACGTACCTCTTTATATTACTGGTAAATAGAAAAAAAATCTAGGAACTAAGTATATTTCACCACTTATACTTAAATCAAGTGAGAGAGTGTAATTTTAACTTGGTTCTTTTTACCTTTTTTAGAACACTAATGTTATCCACCCGCAACCCGGGGTTGATTTGCGTTTTGGCTGGACGCTTTCCTGGGGACGCGGCTCCAACTAAATTGTTTCGGATGCTTCCGAAACAATTGGATTTTCCGCACGCGCTTTATCCCCTAGGAGTCGCCAGCCGACACTTCAATCAACTTTTTCTAATATGCCATCCCCTACTTTCTTTGATGAACACTATTAAAACGGTTAAAGGTCACAAAACAAACGAAAAGCACTTATAATTCTTCAGCTTGATAAGAAGAATCATAAGTGCTTTCTTAATTTTTGAAACTCAGGTTCTTCCCAGCAACGGAGGCCAACAGGATGTTGGTCATGCAAACTTTCAGTAAGTCATAGCAGAACGCGACTCGTAAAATCTTTTGATTAAACAAGCTCTCCTACTTCTTCTAAAACTCGTACAAATTGTCCTTCGTTGTATGGATAACCTGCTCGAGTAATTTTCACGCGTACAAGTTTACCAATTAACTCTTCAGAACCAGGTATAACAACTTTTAAATAATTGTCTGTATAACCTTCTACATACTCTCCATCTGTTACATGCTTCGATTTTTCCTCAGGAATAATCTCTAGAACCTCATCCTCGAATTTCGAAGCGTATTCTGCAGCAAGCTGATCATTGAGAGTGATTAAGCGATGTACTCGTTCATTTTTCACATCTTCATCTACCTGGTTGTCCATTCTTGCTGCCGGAGTACCAGTACGCTTGGAGTAAGGGAAAACATGTAACTCAGAGAACTTTTGGTTACGGATAAAATTATACGTTTCCATAAATTCTTCTTCTGTTTCCCCTGGGAAACCAACAATAACATCAGAAGTAATGGCTAAATCAGGTAAAGCCTCTCTTAGTTTATCCAGTCTATTTGCGAAAAACTCCATTGTATACTTTCTTCTCATACGTTTTAATACTGTATCAGAACCAGATTGAATCGGTATATGAAGGTGTCTTACAACGATTTTAGAATCGCGTAAAACCTCGATAACCTCATCAGATAATTGGCTTGCCTCGATGGAACTGATTCGAAGGCGTTTTAATCCTTTTACATTGGCCTCGATATCTCTTAACAGCTGGGCAAGATTATAATCTTTCAGATCTTCTCCATAACCACCTGTATGAATACCTGTTAGCACGATCTCTAGATAGCCAGCGTCTACTAATTGCTGTGCTTGTCTTACTACTTCTTGAGGATCACGAGAGCGCATTAATCCGCGAGCCCACGGGATGATACAGAAAGTACAGAAGTTGTTGCATCCCTCTTGAATTTTAAGAGAAGCACGAGTGCGGTCCGTAAATGCAGGAACATCTAATTCTTCATACAAGCGATTTTTCATAATATTACCAACCGCATTGATTGGTTGGCGTTCGTTTTTAAACTGCTCTATGTAACCAAGCAGCTTTGTGCGCTCCTGTGTACCTACCACGATATCGACCCCAGGAATTGCCATGATTTCTGCTGGAGAGGTTTGTGCATAGCAGCCTGTTACACAAATGACAGCATCCGGATTTTGGCGTATCGCCCGTCGAATAACCTGTCTGCTTTTTTTATCCCCAGTGTTTGTTACTGTGCATGTATTAATTACATAAACATCCGATTTCTTCTCAAAATCAGTACGCTCATAACCATTTTCTTTAAATAACTGCCAGATGGCTTCTGTTTCGTAGTGATTTACTTTACAGCCTAATGTATGGAATGCCACAGATGCCATACCTTACACCTCTTTCATTCATATTCATAGGAAATTGCAGAAAGCGCATAGAGTGGCGCTGTTTCTGTCCTCAAAATCCTTGGACCAAGGGCAATAGTTTCAAAGTCATTTTCTATTAAACGTTCTATTTCCTGAGAATCTAATCCACCCTCAGGACCAAAAACGATTAGTATCGACTTTTTATCATACACCTTTTTTAATTGGTCGGCAAACTTTTGACGCTTACTTTTTTTGGCATCCTCTTCATATGCTATAAATTTTACGTCATATGTTTTGGAAATCTTTATTAATTCTTCAAGGGTAATCGGTTGATGAATCTCTGGTATAGAAGATCGATGAGATTGCTCAGATGCTTCCTTTGCAATTTTCTGGAGTCGACTAATCTTCTTCTCATTTTTCTTATCATCCCATTTCACGATAGACCGCTTTGCCTTCCACGGATAAAGAGCAGCCATTCCAAGCTCCGTACCCTTTTGGGTAATCAGGTCTAGCTTATCTCCCTTTGGAAGTCCACAGACCAACGAAACACGGATTGGCATTTCATTTGTTCCCTCTAGCTTATTTAGTACTCTAAGCTGCACAGCTTTAGCTGAGCCTTCTACAATTTCCATTTCGTACGTTTGCTGATGACTCACTACATATACCACGTCTCCAGATGACATGCGCATCACCTGTATCATGTGATGCGCATCTTCTCCAGCTATGGTTATTATACCGTTATCTCCAACTAGTTCTTCCGTAAAATAACGTTGCATTTTTTTTCTCCCCTATAAGCTAGGCTTTCTAGAGATAATGGTTACCCAATCCTCCATCATCATCACTTCTTCTATTTCAAAACCAGCAGCTTGCAAGGACTGACGTACGTCCTCCTTCTTATTCGCAATAATTCCAGAGGTAATAAATAAGCCGTTGTCCTTCACAAGCTTAAAGGCATCATTCGTAAAGGTCATGATAATTTCTGCTAAGATATTCGCAATCACAATATCCGCTGGTTCCTTTACATTGTCTAAAAGATTACCATGTGTAACTTCTATGGTATCCTCTACATGATTTAACCGGATATTTTCCTTTGCAGATTTAACCGCCACTTCGTCCAGATCTAAAGCATGAACATGACTTGCCCCTAATTTAGCTGCACCGATTGCAAGAACACCAGATCCAGTCCCCACATCAATGACAGTAGAATTAGGTTGAACATTTTTTTCTAATGCCTGTAAGCACATAACAGTAGTCGGATGAGTACCAGTGCCAAAAGCCATCCCTGGGTCCAGCTCAATAATTATCTCATCACTATTGACACGTTCATATTGCTCCCAGGTCGGTACAATCGTAAACCTGTTAGAAATTTTCACCGGATGATAATATTTTTTCCAGGCTGTTGCCCAGTCTTCTTCATCCACTTCTTGGACAGTCAGTATATTGTGACCAAGATCAATGTCAAAATTTAATAGGTTGTTGATCGCAAGCTTAATCTCTTCAACGGTTTCTAACAAAAAGCTAGTTTCAGCTAGATAAGCTTTTATTCGTACCCCATCGGCTGGAAAATCATCTGGATTTAGATTATATATTTCTCCAAAGAAATCCTCACGCTCCTTTATGAGGTCCTCAGAATCTTCAATTACTACTCCACTTGCTCCTGCTTCGTGTAGGATATTACTTATTGCTTCCACCGCTTCATTCGTTGTATGAATGGATAGTTCCGTCCACTTCACTTGCGCCAACTCCTTTTTAGTCACCTTTTATCGTTCGTTTAATTTTTTCGAATAATGTACTACCCTGTTCTTCTGGAATATCTCCACTGATTTCTGCAAATTCTCGTAGCAATTGCTTTTGCTTTTCAGTTAATTTCTTAGGCGTTATAACCTTCGCAATTACATGCTGGTCTCCCATACCGTAACCGTGGACATTTTTTACACCTTTCCCCTTTAAACGGAACTTTGTACCAGATTGTGTACCTGCTGGGATTTTAAGCTTAACTTTTCCCTGAACTGTCGGGATTTCTAATTCATCACCAAGTGCTGCTTGAGCAAATGTTAATGGAAGCTCAAAATAAATATCATCGCCGTCTCGCTCAAAGCGTGGATCCGGCTTCACTCGGAAAACAACATACAAGTCGCCAGCTGGACCGCCATTTACTCCAGGCTCTCCCTGACCAGTCACACGTAATTGTTGGCCATCATCTACACCGGCTGGAATCGTAATCTTAATTTTCTTGCGCTTGTTAACGGTTCCTTTTCCATGGCAAGTAGAACATTTCTCTTTTATTAGCTTGCCCGTTCCCTCACAGTAATTACATGTTCTCTTCGTTTGAATTCTTCCGAAAGGAGTATCTTGTGTAATCGTAACCTGTCCGCTTCCTTTACAATGCGAGCATGTCTCTGGATGAGTTCCCTTTTTCGCACCTGTTCCGTGACAAGTATCACAAGTTTCTTCTTTTGTTATCTCTATCTCTTTTTCTTTTCCGAAAACAGCTTCCTCGAAATCAATTGTCATGGCATACTGAAGGTCATTTCCTTTTCTAGGGGCGTTAGGATCTCTACGTCTTGTGCCTCCACCACCGAAGAAGGAGCTAAAAATATCCTCAAAACCGAAACCATCTCCACCACCAAAGCCACCAAAGCCTTGATTTGGACCAGCATGGCCAAACTGGTCGTATTGCGCACGTTTTTGCTCATCACTTAACACTTCATACGCTTCTGATATTTCCTTAAATTTCTCTTCCGCATTCGCTTCTTTGTTAATATCTGGGTGGTATTGCTTTGAAAGCTTTCTATATGCCTTCTTTATTTCATCTTGAGATGCTCCCTTAGAAACTCCAAGGACCTCATAGTAGTCTCTTTTGCTCATAATTCACTCTCCTGCTCTTTAACTTACACATAAAGATAATTGTAACATGGACAAAATCGTAATAGCAAAATAAATCAGTTCAGCAATCGGTAGACAATGAAAAAGCCAAAGCCGAGAACCGGTCTTTGACTTTTTCCATCGACATTACTTGTCTTTATCGTCGTTAACTTCTTCAAATTCTGCGTCGACTACACCGTCATCAGATGGTCCGCCTGCTTGCTGCTCAGCACCTGCTTGAGCTTGAGCTTGCTCATAAAGCTTCATGGTAAGCTGTTGCACAACTTCGTTTAACTTATCTCTTTTTGCTTTGATGTCTTCAACGTTTCCTGATTCAAGTGCAGATTTTAGTTCTTCTTTTGCATCTTCCGCTGACTTTTTCTCGTCATCAGAGATTTTACCCTCTAAATCCTTCAGCGTTTTTTCCGTCATGAATACTAATTGATCTGCTTCATTTTTTAATTCTGCTTCTTCTTTACGAGCTTTGTCAGCTTCAGCATTTGCTTCTGCCTCTTTTACCATACGCTCGATTTCGTCATCGGATAAAGAAGAGTTAGATTGAATTGTAATGTTTTGTTCTTTTTGAGTTCCTAAATCCTTCGCTTTAACGTTTACGATACCATTTTTATCAATATCGAACGTTACCTCGATTTGTGGAACACCACGTGGTGCTGGTGGAATATCCGCTAATTGGAATCTTCCAAGTGTTTTATTGTCAGCAGCCATTGGGCGCTCCCCTTGAAGAACGTGGATGTCTACTGCTGGTTGGTTATCTGCAGCTGTAGAGAAAACTTGAGATTTAGATGTTGGGATCGTTGTATTACGTTCAATCAACTTCGTGAACACGCCTCCCATTGTCTCGATACCAAGTGATAATGGAGTTACATCTAGAAGAACTACGTCTTTTACGTCTCCAGTTAATACGCCACCTTGAACTGCAGCACCCATTGCTACCACTTCATCTGGGTTAACTCCACGGTGTGGCTCTTTACCAGTTTCTTTCTTAATAGCTTCCTGTACTGCAGGAATACGAGTAGAACCACCTACAAGGATAACTTTGTCGATTTGAGCTTTTGTTAATCCTGCATCTTGAATTGCTTGACGAGTAGGTACCATTGTACGTTCCACCAAGTGAGATGTTAACTCATCAAATTTTGCACGAGTCATCGTTAATTCTAAGTGTAACGGACCAGCTTCACCAGCTGTGATGAATGGTAAAGAGATTTGTGTAGAAGTTACACCAGAAAGGTCTTTTTTCGCTTTTTCAGCAGCATCTTTTAAACGTTGAACAGCCATTTTATCTTTTGAAAGATCAATGCCGTTTTCTTTTTTAAATTCTGCTACTAGGTAGTCCATGATTACTTGGTCGAAGTCATCTCCACCTAGACGGTTGTCCCCTGCAGTTGCAAGTACTTCAAATACTCCGTCACCTAACTCAAGGATAGATACGTCAAATGTACCTCCACCTAAGTCATAAACAAGAATTTTTTCATCTTGCTCCATTTTATCTAAACCATATGCTAATGCAGCTGCAGTTGGTTCGTTGATAATACGTTCTACTTCTAAGCCAGCAATACGACCAGCATCTTTAGTTGCTTGACGCTCAGCATCATTAAAGTATGCAGGAACTGTGATAACTGCTCTTGTAACTTTTTCTCCAAGATAGTCTTCTGCAAATCCTTTTAAATATTGAAGGATCATTGCTGACACTTCTTGTGGTGTGTATTCTTTGTCTTCTGCTTTTACTTTTTCAGAAGTACCCATTAAACGTTTAATAGATGCGATTGTGTTAGGATTTGTGATAGATTGACGCTTTGCCACTTCCCCTACTTGGCGCTCCCCATTTTTAAATGCTACAACAGATGGTGTTGTACGATTTCCTTCTGGGTTAGGGATAACTTTTGGTTCCCCACCTTCAAGTACGGATACACATGAGTTTGTTGTTCCTAAGTCAATACCAATGATTTTAGACATACATTTTCCTCCTATAGATACCTGTTATATATTTAATGATAAGCTGCTTTCAATGAAGGCTTATTCGTTTACCTTCACCATGGAAGGACGAAGGATTCGATCCTTTAACTTATAGCCTTTTTGAAGCTCTTGAAGGACAATCCCTGATTCTTGACTTTCATCCTTCTCTTGCATTACTGCTTGGTGAAGGTTCGGGTCGAACGGAACGCCTTCCGATTTAATTGGCTCAAGCCCTTCTTTTTCAAGAGCAGCCTGTAAAGAACGGTATACCATATCCACACCTTTTGCTAAAGAGATAGCCTCTTCAGTAGTTGGTTGGATTGCTAATGCTCGTTCTAAATTATCTAATACCGGTAAGATATCCGTTAATACGGACTGTGCTCGGTATTTAGTATCTGCTTCCTTATCAAGCTGGACGCGTCGCTTGTAGTTTTCAAAATCAGCAAGCAAACGGATATAACGATTCTTTTCCTCTTCAAGCTGTTGCTTTAAGAGCGTTACTTCGTCAGCTTCTTCTGCTGAAGTTTCTTCTACTGACTCTTCAGTTGCGTCTACTACCTCTGTTTCTTCGGTAGTTTCTTCTTTTTCTTCTCGTATTTCCTGGTTTTTTAGAACCTCTTTATCTTTTTCCATTACTAGCAACTCCCCTTTATCCATGCTGGCCATGTATAATTCTAGATAATTCTCTAGATAAATCTCCACTCATCACATCAAGGAGTGAAACTACACGCTTATAATCCATTCTGGTAGGACCTATTATAGCGATTGAACCGCGTTGCTCTTCTCCAATATCATAGGATGCCGTAATAATACTACAATTCTCCATCCCAATTTGGTTATTTTCGGAGCCTATGCGAATATCAATTCCTTTTTTGTTTAAATGGAATAGCCCTGGTATTTGATTTACTTGTTCCATCCAATACATGATATGTTTTGCTTTTTCCACATCATTAAATTCAGGTTGGCTTAGCAGTTGCATTTTCCCACCATAGTATACCTTTTCCTCATGTTCTATTTTCATAGATGTCTGCAAGGAATTTAATAAGTGGGTCATTCTACCATTGTTATGGCGGAGAACAGTGGATACAACAGTCTCGAGCTTGGTATGAAGCTCATGGAGGTACACACCTACCAAGTGCTCATTAATAATGTTTACCATGCGCTCGATATCAGATGCACTAAATACTTCTGGTATGGAAAATACCCTGTTTTCTACATGTCCACTATCCGTAACAATGATAGCCACAGCTGAGTCTTCCGTTAATGGAACGATGGAAAATCTCTTTACACGATGCTTTCTCACATCTAATCCTAACATAATTGAGGTATAATTCGTTAGCTCTGACAATATTTCGGCAGATTTACGGATAATTTGTTCCGTTTCAACCAACCGTTCCTGGAAGATTGAACGCATTTGCGTTATCTCTTCCTTCGTAACAGCCTGTGGAGTTAATAAATGATCCACATAATAACGATAGCCTTTTTCAGAAGGTACACGACCAGATGAGGTATGTGTTTTTTCTAAGAAACCCATATCCTCTAAATCCGCCATATCGTTTCGTATAGTGGCTGGACTAAACGGTACTTCTTCTTTTTTAGAAAGCTGACGAGACCCGACCGGTTGAGCGGTTTCAATAAAATCATCTACCGTTACTTGCAATATAAGTAATTGCCTATTTGTTAGCATGATTATCACCTCTGTTAGCACTCGAACGTCGAGAGTGCTAATACTCATATAAAACTTATCAAATCTATAGAAAAGTGTCAACGATTTCAACCAATTTATTTAAGAAAATATTGAAAAACTTCATTCCCTACAAATCTGCCTCTACGTGTTAGGGATATATATCCATTCTCTATTTTTACCAGTTGCTTTTTTAACAGTTCATCTAGCTCTTGTCCATATATTTCTTCTAACGACTGCTGATAAGTGTGTTGAAAATCCGTTAAACTGACTCCTTCATTTTTACGTAAGCCTAGGAACATTTCTTCTTCCATCTTTTCTTGATCTGTGACTTCCTTTTGGCTAATTATAGGCTTAGTCTCTTCCTCTATAAGCTGCATATACTTTTTTAATGGTCCATGGTTGGAGTAACGGATACCATTCACATATCCATGCGCACCCGCTCCAAGACCTAGGTATTCCTCGTTGTTCCAATAAAGAAGGTTATGCTTAGATACTTTGCCATCTTTAGAAAAATTACTTATTTCATACTGATCATATCCATGCCTCTCCATTTCATCCATCAACAAACCATACATTTCTGCTTCTAAATCTTCTCCTGGAAGAGAAAGCTTTCCTTTAGACAGGAGGTTATAAAAAATAGTCTTTGGCTCTACTATTAAGGAATAAGCAGAGATGTGGGGAATACCCAATGAAAAGGCTTCTTTCAGAGAATCGTTCCATTGCTCCATCGTTTGGTTTGGCAGACCATACATTAAATCAATGCTAATGGAAGGAAAATTAATGTTTTTGGCATGTTCAATTACTTGATACACATGCTCGTTTGCATGGGTTCTGCCTAATACTCTTAATAAGTCCTGATTAAAAGTTTGAACCCCCATGCTTAATCTATTCACGCCAAAATTTCGCATAATCTGCATTTTTTCAAGCGTCAGCTCATCAGGATTTGCTTCCGAAGTGAATTCCACTACATGCTCCATTGGGATATTCTGCTGAATCAGTGTAAATAATCGCTCTAATTGCTTTGGTGATAAGGAGGTTGGTGTTCCTCCACCTATGAATATTGTTTCAATTCTCGATCCTGCTAGTTCACTAGCCCACAGTTCCATTTCATGTCCGAGCGCCTCAATATACTCATCTACCGGCTGATTATGAAAGAAAAATTTATTAAAATCACAGTAATTACATATTTGATGACAAAACGGTATGTGTAAATATACACCTTTAACCATACTATTCGTTCCTTCTTTCTATTCAAACTTCCACATAAAGCAAGAAGGAGGCCTAAAGCCTCCTTCCACCATTTTCTATGAGAATATTTATTTGATTCATATTAGAGTTTTTGTCTTTCTATGTATAAATTATAGCCGATTTTTGGGGAAGCTACAAACTTTTGAATTTAAATAAAGATGTAAAAAGCAACCTATCTACCAGAGAGATTGCTTTTTATGTACTACGGACCTGCCGGACAATGACCCTGGCTAGTGCATCCAGGAGCTGGAACATCTCCACTACCATCATTTCCAAAATGCGGATTACCAGAGAACCTGCACTTACACTGCTAGCAAAAAAAGGACCAATAAGTAAAATAGATCCAGTTAGCAAAGAAATTGCTTTACCCTTCTTTTTCATATACGACATAATCCTTGTACTAAATACAAAAAAAACCTCTAATTATTAGAACTATATCTAATAGTTAGAGGTGTACTATAAACTTCTTAATCAGAAATGCCGTTTATTTATTTGGCTCGTCCATCTTCAGAACAGCCATAAATGCCTCTTGAGGAACTTCTACAGAACCAACCTGCTTCATACGCTTTTTACCTTCTTTTTGTTTCTCCAGAAGTTTACGTTTACGAGAAATATCTCCCCCGTAACATTTTGCAAGTACGTTTTTACCGATTGACTTAATGGTAGAACGTGCAATAATCTTTTGTCCAACTGCCGCTTGTACAGGGACTTCAAATTGCTGCCTTGGAATTAAAGACTTAAGTTTTTCTACAATTACTTTCCCACGCTCATATGCAAAGTCTTTGTGGACGATAAAGCTTAAGGCATCTACCTTTTCACCATTTAATAAAATATCCATTTTTTGAAGCTTCGATTCCTTATAGCCAATTAACTCATAATCAAAGGATGCATACCCTTTTGTGCTTGATTTTAAAGAATCAAAGAAGTCATAAACGATTTCTGATAATGGAATTTCATAAATAATGTTTACACGGGCAGAGGATAAATAGTCCATCGTGATAAAGTTACCACGTTTACGTTGGCACAGTTCCATTACAGATCCAACGTAATCCTCAGGCACCATGATAGAAGCTTTTACATACGGCTCCTCGATACTTTCGATTTTTTGAATGTCTGGCATCATCGATGGGTTATCTACTTTTACACTTTCACCCTTCGTTAGCTGTACATTGTACACTACGCTTGGCGCTGTTGTGATTAAATCGATTTTAAACTCACGCTCGATACGCTCTTGAATGATTTCCATATGTAATAATCCTAAGAAACCACAGCGATATCCAAATCCTAAAGCTTGAGAGGATTCAGGTTCAAACTCTAATGCCGCATCATTCAATTGAAGCTTCTCTAATGCTTCTCGCAAATCATTATATTTAGAGTTATCAATTGGATATAGTCCGCAGAATACCATTGGGTTCATTTTACGGTAACCTGCTAATGGCTCTGATGCTGGATTATTCGCTAATGTGATGGTATCCCCTACACTTGTATCTCCCACGTCCTTCATAGAAGCAGTTAGGAAGCCTACGTCTCCAACAGTTAATTCATCACGTTGAGTAGTTCTCGGAGTAAATACTCCTGTTTCAACAACATCAAATTCTTTTCCAGAGGACATCATACGAATTTTATCTCCCGGCTTTACAGTTCCTTCTACAATTCGGATATAAGCAATAACTCCACGATATGGATCATAAAGAGAATCAAAAATAAGTGCTTTCAGTGGAGCTGCAGGATCTCCTGTAGGAGCTGGAACCTTTTCTACAATCTGTTCTAGAATTTCTTCGATTCCAATTCCTGCTTTTGCGGATGCATGCACTGCTTCAGAAGCATCTAATCCAATAACTTCCTCTACTTCCTGTTTTACGCGCTCAGGATCAGCAGCAGGCAAATCAATCTTATTAATAACTGGTAAAATCTCTAGATCATTATCTAAAGCCAAATAAACATTCGCTAAAGTTTGAGCTTCTATCCCTTGAGCAGCATCTACTACTAAAATTGCTCCCTCACAGGCTGCTAGGCTTCGAGAAACCTCATAGGTGAAATCCACATGTCCCGGAGTATCGATTAAATGGAAAATATATTCTTCTCCATCCTTTGCCTGATACTTTAATTGGACCGCATTTAATTTAATGGTGATTCCACGTTCTCTCTCTAAATCCATCGAATCAAGTAATTGATCCTTCATTTCTCGTGATGTTAACGTTTTTGTTTTTTCTAATATACGGTCTGCTAGCGTAGACTTCCCATGATCAATATGGGCGATAATAGAAAAGTTCCTTATCTTTTTCTGTCGTGCCAGTCTCTCTTCATTGTTCATGCATGTTCACTCCTAATTAAACTATTATGAATTATACTATGAAGAGAATGTATATTACAACAGCTAGAAGAAGAGATGCCTTACAGTTCATTGAATGGCTGGCTCAGCAGTCATTACAACCGGCTACTTTACAAAAATAAACAGCCATAAATATTTATCCCATATATAAATCTATATTTTCTCTCTCATTTCTAAACTAATTAACTATTTCACTATAAATAATTTGCGTACTATATCATATCTAGTATTTGGGAGGTGTTAAATAATGTCAAATAACCAAGGCGGGTCCTACGGAGAAAACTATTCTAATCGTAGTGGGTATGGGAACAACAATTCTGGATTTGCGTTACTTGTTGTGCTTTTCATACTGCTAATTATTGTAGGTGCAGTAATCACTTCAGGAAATAGCGGATATAAGGGTGGATATTAGTATGTAACACTGCTATATAATTTTCTCCCTAGACAGATATAAAAAAGACAAAATACATCAAGGGCTAAAACCTCTGCATGTATTTTGTCTCTATTTTTGGTCGTATACCTAAGAAGTTACCTTTTCATTAAACACATTTGACAAAGCCCTCGCTAGGATTGCAATTGTTCTATTTAATTCTACTTCGGAATTATCGGGACCTCCAAGCTCTACTAACAGTGCATTCTTTGAAAGATCTTGATTATAAACTCCATCTACCCCCTTGCCATACTTAGGCAAAGTTCCTCTCGATATACCAGGCACGAGTCTAT
This sequence comes from Psychrobacillus sp. Z16_25, assembly GCF_056856695.1. Classification (NCBI taxonomy): domain Bacteria; kingdom Bacillati; phylum Bacillota; class Bacilli; order Caryophanales; family Bacillaceae; genus Psychrobacillus; species Psychrobacillus sp. Z16_25. Next base: position 69,469 of record NZ_JBXEOV010000007.1, read on the forward strand.
TCATCTCATCTGACACTGCTTTGGCTATCTGTGCATTCCACTTAAAATTAGGATGCTCCTCACCTATGACAAAAATAACCTTTGCATAGGATTCTTCCCCAACCTGCAATGTCGTAATATTTCTCTTAGCGGCATCTCTATGAAAATCTATGACAAAATCATATTGTTCCTTTTCTATTGCTTTTTGTACATAAGGTCGAATATCATGATAGTTTTTAATATTAAATGGCTTATCTATTTCTACAAAGTCTGCTTCCAACTGGTTAAATGCAAACTGTGCAGTTATTTGCTCTGCGAAGGCAGATATATTTGTTTCTTGATGATAGGTAGCAATCTTTTCACCTTTGTCCTCTAGTATAGGCTTGAATGCTTCCTGCCAATGCGTAAAATAGACTAACGCTTTTTTAGGCGGAATAAATTCTGCCACAGCTTCTACCTTTGGTTTTGCATCAATTTGTGCTGCATAGACTACAGGTATCTCCTCGCTCTTTTTCTCTCTCACCGTCTCTTTTTCTATTACCTGTTCAGTAGAAAGCGGTGTCTGGAGTGTCGCAATTACAATAGGAGCCAAAAATAGAAGTAACAAAATACTGATCAATTTTTTAACGGAATTAGCCATAGTATCCACCCTCCTCACACAATCGTATGAGGAGAGCGAGAATTTTAGAACTTAATTAGCTGTTAACCAAGTATTTAAACTGCTTGAAAGCATATATGCATAGTTTTCCACCCAAGCATCTGTTTCTTTGGGAGTAACGAATAAAGAAGGATTCTTTCCAGCAAAAACTTCTGCAAATAATTTTCGCTTCTCTTCTGTTGACCAGTGTACCCATTCTCCAAAAATTGGCTGTAGCACCTTCTTATCCAAATTAGATTTCTTACTAGAAGTCATGGGTGTAACTGCCAATGCCGCAGATGGCTTGCTTGATTCTTCCACCTTAGAAGCAATATGGTGTATTACCTGCTCCATCGCATCCGCGTAAAGAACCGGTCCGTCTACAACCATTGGTATTCCTATTGCTATTACCGGAACCCCATATACTTCCTTCGAAATCTCTTTTCTTTGATTCCCAACACCTGAACCCGGATGGATCCCTGTATCCGTAATTTGAACTGTCTTACAAAGCCTTTCACTGTTTCTCGCAGCCAAAGCATCCATCACGACAATCAAGTCTGGTTGAAAAGCATCACTAATCGCTTTCACAAAATCACTTGTTTCAAATCCCGTCTGACCAGTAACACCAGGGGCATACATGACAACCTTCATGTTCTCTTGGTTGGTTAAGTCAGAGCCTTGCAAATACTCAATAGCCTTCGGACCAATTGCATCAGGGGTTATTGAAGCATTTCCTAAGCCAATGATCAGTATTTTTGGGTTTTTCTTCAGCTTTAGGGATTTTTGCAGCTCATGCAGCTTTTCCACAAATATTCTTGCGATATTCTTAAAACTATTTTCATCCTCCGGAGAAAGGGTTAAATCTGTAAGGGTAATATATTTCCCTTTCTTTTTCCCAATATTCTTTTCTCCTTCCTCATCTACCTCAATAGATGTGATAAGAACTGCACCATCACGAGTTTCCTCTAATTTTATACCCTCAGAATCCTTTAATGTTTCCTTTTGTTTTTTCGTACGATGTTTAACCATTTCATCTGATTCATCTAATAAATCTGTACGTCCCCACATATATTTTCACCTCAAATTTAGTTTGGTCTAACTGTCAAGTAAATATTCTTGGCTTTATATATTGCAATTTAGTTTTTCGTTTGTTAAAATAATGCTTGTTGTATAAAACTGTATACAAAACTTGTATCATCTCAGACCTTATTAGGAGGTGAAAGGTATGCCAAACATTAAATCTGCTATTAAACGTGTTAAGAAAGCGGAAAGCGTAAACGCTCAAAATGCAAAAGCTAAATCAGCTATGCGTACTGCTGTGAAAAAAGCTGATACTGCAGTGCTTAACAACGATGAAAACGCAAAAGAACTTATTAAAGTTGCAATTCAACAAGTTGAAAAAGCAGCTTCAAAAGGTTTAATTCATAAAAACGCAGCTAGTCGTAAAAAAGCTCAATTAATGAAAAAAGCGTAAGTTGAAAAAAGACTGGTCGATCTTATCGACCAGTCTTTATTTATAATTCTTTTTAAAGGACCACTTGCTTCAACATTTCCTCAGCTTAATAGAAATAATTCTAGAATCCGCTCTCTGTTACCACTTAATGTCTTCAGCTGTAAATCCACCGTTGCGATATCATTTAATGCTTTTAAAAGCTTCTGTTCATGATGCAGCATAGGATGATCCATTAGAAGCTTCACACGATATGGATGCACCTTTAACTGGTTGGCAATTTGTTGTGCATGGTATCCTTTTTTCTTTAAATGACTAATTTGTGCCATCAAGCGTACTTGCGAGGCGATTAAAGCATTTAACTTCAGCGGATCCTCTTTTCTTTTTAATAAATCATGATAAATCTCGATTGCCACACTTTTATTGCCAGATAAATAGGCATTCCCCAAAGCGAATACATCCTCTTCTAGCGTCCTAACGAGAAGCAATCTAACTGTCTGCTCATCAATCTCATGCTCTTCTCCAATGTACGTAGCTAGCTTCTCTATTTCATTTTGAAGATGGACCAAGTTAGTGCCTCCCATCTCTAGCAAGCTTTGCACTGCTGAATCCGAGATAGTTTTTCCGTGGCGACCGGCTTCCTGGACAATCCAGCTTTTTATGTCATGCTCTTGAAGGCTAATAGCTTCTATTACATTGGAATACTGTTTCATTGATTTCGTAATTTTTTTTCTTTCATCCAATTTTTCGTAAGGAGCTATAAATACAGTAACAGCAGTAGGAGACGGATTTTTTAACCAATCTTCTAGCATTGCAAGATTATGTACTACCTTTTCCTTCCCTTTTTCTGTCGCTTTAAGAAAGAAAGCATTTTTGGCAATAATAAGCTTACTATCTGAAAAGAAAGGCAATGTGTCTGCCTCATATATTACTTCCTCAATGGTTGTTTCCTCCAAATCAAAGGTAACAACTTCTCTTTCTGAATCCTTAGAGAAGTTAGCTTTAAGCCTTTTGATTGTTTCCTCTATAAAATAGCCCTCAGAGCCAAATAATAAGTATATCGGTGAGATTTCTCCCTTTCCAATTTGCATCCATTTTTCTGTGATCATTGCGTAGCTCCTTGCTTTTATTATATGTATATTATAACGTATTTCAGTTGAAAGTTTTGCGAAAAAAATGACAGCTAGATGAAAAAGAAGGTAATGTATATAGATTTTTCTTGTACTATCCGATATAATTAGGTGGAAATAGGAGGGGTAGCAATGAATGAGTTTGAACAAAATGTACAGTCGAAGCGTAATGACGCTATCGACTCAGGCGTAGGTTTTGTAGTCTCCTTTGGATTTTTTGCAACTATGTTTATAATTGCAGTAGTTATTGAGTTTTTAGCTCGATAATAACCAGAAAGGGACAGTTTGTTGAGATGGTCTCTTTACGACAAGGATGGTGGCAATGTAATGCGATCACCGCACGATCAATGCCACATAGCAGATATCTAATGTCATAGAAAAGGGTTGTCCCATGAGTTTTTTACTTCTGGGACAACTCTTTTTTCCTATCAAAATTCCCATGAGATCGGATACTTACCTGCCTACATATCGAGTGCTTTAATGTATGAAATAAGTGACCTTCCCCTCTTTCGTTATCTCTACTTCTATCGCACCTACTTCTCCTGTCTGAAAATAGGGGATGCTTAACATATCTAATCTATCTGTTACTTCCTTATGAGGATGACCATATCTATTTTGAAAGCCCGCTGTAATAATTGCTAAATCTGGCTTCGTGTGTTCTAAAAATTGCTGGTCACTCGAAGTTTTACTACCATGATGTCCTAGCTTGATTAATGTGAGATCGTTTAAGGATGTTCCGTACATTTCAAGTAAACGCTGCTCCCCTTCCTTTTCTAAATCCCCTAAAAATAATCCATGAAAATAGTTATTGTACATAGATAGGATTAAAGAATCGTTATTTCCCTCATAATCGCTGTTCTCCGGATATAGATAAGTAAAGATGAAAGGACTTAGCTGAAAAAAATCTCCTGCCCTCTTCTCCAAAATGGGCACTTGGTGAAGGTTTGCTACTTTTCTTAACTCATCCATTGTCTTTTCCTCCAAAGAGCCTGGACTTATATGAATTTCCTTCACCTTGATAGCCTCTAAAATTTCATCTGCTCCCTCCATATGGTCTGCATCTGCGTGTGTGAGGATCAAAGCATCCAGCTGATGAATTCCTTTTCCTTTCAAAAATGGCACTACTACCTGCTCTCCCACTTTATATTCGTTTTTGCTGTTTTTCCACGCCTCTTCGTTTTGAAAGCGAAGTAGCCCTCCTGTATCAATCATAATCGTCTTATTCCGATAAGGCAGCTCGATAACAATACAATCACCTTGCCCAACATTTAAAAAGGTAATTCTCGTAGAAGAATCCAGAGAAGGATAAATCTGTATAAGGATAATAGGTATTACGAGCACACAGAAAGCTCTCTTCCATTTTTTCTTCCCTTCAAACATAACCAAAAAAGAGAGTAGACCAATATATGCAGCAATAACAATCGGAATAGGAGGCATCATAGGATTCCACATCTGATAGGGCAGACTTCCTAATAAGAGTATCCCATCTTGCAGAAACAACCGAAAAGGTTCATAAACAGATAACAAGATGCTAGTAATAAGGGGAGAAAGAAAACTGATAAAGAGTAGTAGCAGATTAATCGGAAGAATAATGAAAGAAAATAGAGGTACAAATAATAAATTTGCTAAAAAAGAGGAAATCGAAATTTCAAAAAAATGAAAGAGTAACAAGGGGAAGACGATCAGCTGGCAAAGGAATGTGATAAAGAAAGATTGAATGATATAGGAGGATTGACGTTGAAGTAGCTTGGAAGAAAAAATTAAAGAAAACGCTGCTAAATAAGATAATTGGAAGCCTATTTGGAAAATCACCCAAGGAGTTATAAAGATAAAGCCGATTATACTTATTGCAAAGGCATCCTCTATCGGGATTTTCTTACGGACCCTCCCACTGATTAGTATAATTAAGGAAACCGAAACAGCTCTCCATACAGAGGGTGCTCCACCAGCAATAAATGCATAAAGAGGCAAGGCGACAATTAAAAGGACACTTGCAACTTCCTTTCTAACACCAACACGCAAGAGAGTTTCATATAAAAGCATCACTATTAGACCGACATGTAAACCGGAGATTGCAAATAAATGAGTAATCCCCAGCGTTTGATAGGCAACTTGTAGCTCATCGTCTAACTCTTCCCTACTTCCAATTAAAAGAGCCTCTGCCTCGGCTTGAAGCGTCTTTGGAAAGGTGTTACCAATGTGCTCCTTCAGTTGAAAGCGCTGATCGGCCATTATTGTTCTAAAGCTATTATTCTTGTCGATATATGTATAATTCTCGACCTCAACCTGACCAGAAGCTCCATTACTCTTTATATAGTCATCCATCCGAAAAGCATACTGATGAGCATATGGAGCCTCCATAGTAGGATATGCGTCTACAGCAAAACGAGAGCCCGCCAGAGAATAAGAAGAAAAGTACACTTTTTCCTCCTCCGTTCTCAGCTTCCATTTAACATACCACTTCTGTCCATGCTCTGAAACTGCAAAGCCTCTGATGGTCTGGCCGTTAATTTTATAAACTTCTGTCCAGGTCAGTTCTTTTATATCAGTTTCTGCAGAGAGGTGGATTCTTTCATTGACAAGTCCAAAAGTAAGCAATCCAAGAAAGATATAGGTAGATAAGACAACCAGGTGCATCCTTTTATATAGCAGAAAGGGTAATAATACTATCAGTAAAATTAAATATTCGTTCAATTCATAAGCTAGCAGGGTTCCTAATAGAACAAAAATAGCTCCGTAAATCCATGTCCCTCTAAAAATTATAGTCCGAATAGGCTTGCCACCTTCTCTTCATAAGGTTGTAGCTCCTCAGGGCTAGCCCCTTTTTCTCTTAATTTCTCCATTAGCTCCATATATAAGGAAACCTTGTCTTCTTGAAGGAAATCAATTTTTCTTTGATCAAAAGGAACATGGAATACTTCTACTCCAGCAGTTTCCAGAAGTTCTACTGCATAGGGATTATTTTTATAATCCTGTGCGTAATACAGTCGAGCAATTCCACTTTGAATGATAGATTTTGTACAAGGTAGGCACGGAAAATGCGTTACATAAAGATCAGCTCCACTAGCACCAATCCCATACTTTGCGCATTGCAATAATGCATTCATCTCTGCATGAATCGTACGTACACAATGGTTGTCCACTACATAGCAGCCGTTATCAATACAATGGTCTCCACCTGAAATAGAGCCATTATACCCGCCTGCTATAATCCGCTTGTCTCGGACAATAGTAGCCCCTACCGCCAATCGAACACAAGTACTTCGTAATGCTAATAAATGGCTTTGTGCCATAAAAAACTGGTCCCATGTTATACGCTCCATATAAATACCTCCAAATTTTGCTTTATACTAAGTTTAGTAGTTTAGAAGACAAAGTTCAATATTGCTTATTTTACGGTAATTAGCTGCTCTAGATGCTCATAGGTTTTTTCCCCTATTCCCGGAACATTCATGAGGTCTTTTACATCTTTAAAGGGACCATTTTCCTCTCTATATTGCAAAATCGCTTCTGCTTTAGATGGCCCTATCCCTGGAAGAGACGTCAAGGAAATAGCATCTGCTTTGTTTAAATTGAGTAGACGCTCCTTCTCCTGAGGAGCAATTTCTTCGCTTGGTTCTTCTCCAATGAGAGGAATAGAAAGAACCATCTCATCTGTCAAACGCTCAGCATGATTAATGGTACTGCTATTGGCTGTGGAAAGATAGCCACCTGCAAGCTGTATAAGAGCTAAAACTCTTTCGCCTTCTTCAAGCTCATATACTCCTGGTTTGTGAACAGCACCTTTAATTTCTACAAAAATAGTAGTGCTCTCCGTTTCTGATACATTTTGTTCATCTTGTATGACACTTGGTGGGGGAACTTCTATAGGACTAGTAAGAGGTGTACGTTCTGCTTCTGTATTCTTCCAAAAAAATAATAGGACGATAATCGGAAGGATAGCCAATGGGAAAAGGAGTTTCTTATAACGTTGAAAGAATTGTTTATTTAAGGGGATCATCCTCTTTCAAAAGAGGTAAATTATATGGAGTTATACAAAATATACCAAATTTACCTCTTGTTGAAAAGAATTATTTTATTGCGTGGAAAAAATAACGTTGTACATCTTCATGGGAATCTTCAAAAACTGAATCACTTATAGAGATAGAACGAAAACCAACTTCCTTTAGAAGTTCCTTATACTCTTCTAAAGGAAATGTTCTTTGATAATGTGATTCTTCAAATCTCTCATAGTATCCTGAGTGGCCTTTTACAAAGAAGGTGATGTCATGATAGATAGAGTGCTGTTCCTCTCCTGGCTCCGTATGCCATATATAGGCTACATCCTCATCCTCATAAGTAAAAGGGCCATCTGGATAGATGACGTCCATTTTATATAAGGAATGCACATCAAAAAATAGATGTCCATGTTCGTTTAGTGATTCATATATTCCTTGAAAGGTTTCTTTTACCTCTTTCAAATCCTCCAGGTAGTTCAAGGAATCAATTGCAATTACCGCAATATCTATTTCTCCTAGACCATTTAGTCTGGACATAGATTGACATAAGAAAGTAATATCTACCTTGTTTTCTATACATCTGGACTGAGCCACCGCAAGCATATCTTCTGACAAATCCACTCCGATGACCTCATAACCCATTTTAGCAAATTCCATACTTAATACACCGGTACCACAGCCCACATCTAATAGCTTGGCACCCTTTTCAGCAGGCGCATTGGCCGCTACCCATTCTGCATATTTAGAATATGGAATATCCTTCATTAAGGAATCATAAATATAGGCGAATTGATGGTAGGAAGACATTATGCATCCTGCCCAACTTGAATCATTGGTGCATCTCCCCATAATCTTTCCAGGTTATAATACGCACGCTCATCTTTATGGAAAACATGTGCAACGACATCTCCCATATCCACTAGAACCCATCTTGCTTCGTCAAAGCCCTCTAAGCGTTTCACGTTGTAACCAGCAAGTAACGCTTGTTCAGAGAGTTCTTTTGCAATCGCTTGAACTTGACGATCAGAATTTGCATGGCAGATAAGAAAATAGTCTGCAAGTAATGACACCCCTTGCATGTTAAGTACTACTATATCCTCTGCTCTTTTATCGTCTGCGGCTTTATAAGCGATTTCCACTAGTTTTTTTGAATCCATTCTTTCACTTTTCCTCTCTTCTTACCAAATCATTATAACAATGAAATGAATCTGGATATATCGATTGTTTTTTATTTATCAGAAACGCAATACTGTGTTGAACACATTGAAGCATGGCGTCGTTTAAATCTTTTTCTGCTATTTCCCGAAGAACTTCTACCCCGGGATACTGTCGGTTTGGTTCAATCATATCCGCTATATAGATAATCTTTTCAAGATCCGACATACCTACTCGTCCTGTCGTGTGATATTTAATAGCATTTAGGGTGTCCTGGTCCTTTATATCATATTCATGCTCCGCAACATAGCTGCCAACCGGGGCATGCCAAAGCTCATGATGGAACTCTAATAATAAAGGATCCATGCCCTCTGTAATGATTTTTTCCTTTAACCATTCTTTTTCCGCATACTTTACACAATCATGTAAAATTCCAGCTATCTCCGCCTTCTCCTGATCAACTCCATACTTTTGGGCTAGTTTTATCGCTGTTAACGTAACACCCTTCGTATGAATCCAACGTTTCTCCGGCATGCGTTCCTTCATTTCTTCCAGCAGCTGTTCATATTTCATATAGCTTCTCCCTTTCAATGTACTCCCTTACGGCATCTGGAACCAGATACTTAGTCGTGTTTCCGTTTTCAAAACGACGACGTATTTCGGTAGAGGAAACATCTATTTGAGGAATTTCTACTATCTTGATAGGATATGCTGTTTGCAAGCTTGTATGCGGTCTTGCAACACCAATCAGCTGAACAATTTGTACAAGCTCATCAATACGGTACCAGTTAGGCAGGTACTCTACCTGATCCCCTCCAATGATGAAAAAGAACTCGCTGTCGGGCTCTCTTTGCCTTAACAGCTCTATTGTGTCGAATGTATAAGAAGTACCGCCTTTTGTTAGTTCCATATCTTCCACTTTCATAAAAGAACAATTACCAATCGCTAGCTCAAGCATGGTAACTCTTTGCTTGCCCGTTACCCGGAAGTCCTGCTTTTTATGGGGAGGGATAGCATTCGGCATGAATCTGATTTCCTCTAAACCTAAGGCATGGTAAACTTCATTCGCAATGATTAGATGTCCTATATGGGGGGGATTAAAGGTGCCACCTAGTATACCCACTCGTTTTTTCATCGCCCTGCTTTTGGCAGCTCGATTCGTTTGTTATTTTTAGATGGCTTGTACAATACAACTGTTAAACCGATTAGTTGAACTAGCTCCGCATCTGCACCCTTAGCCAACGTTTCTGCCACTTCGTGTTTATCTTCTTCACAGTTTTGTAAAATACTCACCTTTATTAATTCACGGACCTCTAAAGCTTCCCCTATTTGCTTAATCATTGCATCATTAATACCACCCTTACCAACCTGAAAAATTGGTGACAAATGGTGAGCCTCACTGCGTAAAAAACGTTTTTGTTTACCTGTTAACATAATTTCCTCCTAAAAAACCTGTAAGTCTTTCAATCATTGAATCAACATCCGGCAGCACGCCATTCCAATAAGAAAAGGCTAATGCCCCCTGATGGACCAACATTCCAAGACCATTAAGTGTTCGTGCTTGATATTTTGCTGCTTCCTCTAAAAACGGAGTAACCAATGGATTATATACAATATCCGCTACAATTGCATCTTGTTTGACTCCCTTTAGTTGAATAGGGAGCTGTTGTCCTTTTTCCAAACCTACAGAGGTGGTCTGTACGATTAAGTCATACTGCGCTACCTGATTCTCTGCATCCTGCAAGGAAACAGCTTTTCCTACCCCAAGCTCCTGTACTAGTCTTTCTGCATTCGTTAATGTTCTATTGGCAATAGTGATAGAACGATAACCAGATTGCTTAAATGCATAGGCAATGCCTCTGGCTGCTCCGCCCGCCCCTACTAATAGAATGTTGCTAGTTATGGGAACAGATCCTATAGAATGGAGAAAGCCAAGACCATCTGTATTATAACCTATATACTTCCCCTGCTCTGTTCTCACAACTGTATTTACTGCACCGATATTTTGAGCCGACTCGTCTATTCCATCTAAAAAAGGAATAATTGCTTCCTTGTATGGCACTGTCACATTCCAACCGCTGCAGCCTAATAATTTTAGTGCTTGAACTGCTTCAGACAGCTTGTTTTCTTCCACCAGAATGGGAATATAGCTTGCCTCTATATTTTGTTCCTTTAGCCAAGTATCATGCATAAAAGGAGACAGCGAGTGGCTAATTGGGTTGCCTATTACTGCAAACCATTTTTTCATATGGAACTACCTCCTAAATAAGGGAAGGTCGAATGGAGACTTGTACTCCGGCTGGTGCATGAGCAGCTACGACACACCCACCCTTTTGTACAGTGATCCAACCTAACCCTGAAAACACAATGTCCGTCTTATCGTCTTTAATTTTAAACTCATGACGTACAAGTGGCGGTAGCTTCTCTACAAACTTTTCCGAAGGTGGAGAAAGTAATGTTCCACGGTGCTCTGCCCAGAGCTTATCGGCATTTTCAAGTTTTGTTCTGTGAATTGTAATATCGTTTGAAATATAGCAAGTAAAGGCCGCACGCTCTCCTTTTATAAAGTCAAAACGCGATAAGCCACCTAAATACAGCGTTTGCTCACTGTTTAGCTGAAACACTTTTGGCTTAATCTCTTTCTTCGGTGTAATGAACTTCAACTCGGAGGGATCAATATGATGAGCCATTTGATGATGATTAATAATACCTGGAGTATCGTGCAGGGCCTTCTTATCATCTAAAGGAATTTCAATCATATCTAATGTTGTTCCAGGAAAATGAGAAGTTGTAATAATAGCATCTTCACCGGTAGCTTGCTTAATAATACGATTGATGAATGTAGATTTCCCTACATTTGTACACCCAACCACATATACATCTTCGCCTTCTCGATATTGCTCAATAGCTTCCATTGCCTCAGGCATACCTGTGCCTTTATGCGCACTTACAAATAAAACATCAATTGGTGACAAGCCTAATTTTTTTGATTCCTGCTTAATCCAATTGATTACTTTATTTTTTTTCACCGATTTTGGTAATAAGTCAGCTTTATTTGCAATTAAAAGGATAGGGTTATTTCCTACAAAGCGATGGAGACCTGGCAACCAGCTTCCATTAAAATCAAAAATATCTACTATTTTTACAATTAGTCCTTTACGAGTTCCTAAGCCATTTAATATTCTTAAAAAATCATCGTCTGTTAAAGAGACAGGCTGAAGCTCATTGTAATTTTTCAACCGAAAACAACGCTGACAAATGATTTCCTCCTTTTCTAAAGAGGATGGTGGGGCATATCCCGGTTCACCTACAAATTCTGTTTGTATAACAGTACCGCATCCGATACATTTTAACGCTTCTGTCACGCTTCTTCCTCCCATGTCACTTTACCTTTTCTATCTAAGTAACTAAATATTCTTCTTTCAACCATTCGATTAAAACGAGTAACAAAGCCGTCTGATTTTGCCACTGGAATCACTAAGATCGTATGTAGCTTTTGACGATTTCCTCCGAAAACGTCCGTAAGTAATTGATCACCTATTACTACAACCTCTTCTTTTTTCACAGACATAATAGAAAGTGCTTGTCTAAAGGCTTTTCCAAATGGCTTTCTTGCTTTATAAATAAATGGAATACTTAAAGGGTCTGCAAAGGTTTTTACCCTTAATTCATTATTATTGGAGACTATTGTCACCTGGATGCCTGCAGCCTTCATGGAAGCAAACCATTCAATTAGCATAGGAGTCGCCTCCGGTCTATCCCATTCCACAAGTGTGTTGTCCAAATCTGTGATAATTGCTTTAATCCCCTTTTCTTGGAGCATCTCAGGGGTTATGTGAAACACACTTTTCACAAATTCACTGGGTATAAATTTATTGATCAAGTTAAAAACACTCCAATTCCACAATTTCTTGTTCCATTATAGCATATTAGCTATTTTCTCACCCATCCTTACAAATTTTCCAGGAACTAAGTCTCCAGCAAAACAAACACTGCCTTCTTCAAACAAAAGAACTACCGTGGAGCCAAAGGAAAAGTACCCAACCTCCTGGCCTTTCTTCCATTGCTTGTCCAAGCAAGTTAACTCGATTGAATTAATAAACATAGCTCCAACTTTAATATGAAAGCAATTTTTTCCATTAGGCATTTCTAGTTCTGTTAAGAGTCTATAATTTCCACTTATTGTTTCTTTCCCATACTGAAGTCCCCATTTGTTTACTGGATACGATTTATTTCCTTGTATATACTGTCTTTTAATTTTCCCATCAACAGGGGCATGTATGCGATGATATTCGGCTGGACTTAAATATAAAATGATGTATTTCCCATTCGTATATTGTCTACCAATAGTTTCAGAGCCTAATATATTCGCTAGAGTATACGTCTTCCCCTTAACTAGAAATAGACCTTCTTCTGTTATATCTCCAAATATTTCAACGGTGGCATCGACAGGAGAAGTGATACTTTCAATAGCAAGGTCGATTTTTCTATTTTCTTTGTTAATTTCTCTAATAAAAAATTCATGAAGGCATGCATAATCGTCCACATGACATATCATATCGTTAGTGGTAATATTAAAATGCTTCATATAAAAAGGGATAACCATTTTACTTATTTTTGAATGAGCAAAATGCTTTAATAAAGTTGATGACCACTTTCCATTCGTCAGTTCAATCATCGATTGATAAATTTTATCTTTCATTTTTTTTCTCCCTTATAATGCTTACAATTTTTACTTAATCGAAGTATAATGAACAAATATGCTAGTTGTAAAGGAGTTGATTTTTAGTGTACCTTCAGAATGCAATGAGTCAAACCATAAAAAAGTTAAAAACACATACCGCTAATATGATTACGATAGGGAATTTAGCCTTTGGTGGAGCTGCTATTATGGCTACCTTGAATGAATATTACTCATTTAGCGTCTTATTTATATTTGTAGCTGGTCTTTTAGATCGTTTTGATGGAATGGTAGCAAGACGTTTTCAATTAGAATCAGAGCTTGGTAAGCAGTTAGATTCCATGAGTGATATTATCTCATTTGGAATAGCGCCTTCATTACTTATGTATTCACTAGTTCTGCAAAATTTCAATTTTGCTGGTATGGCAGTAACCGTCATCTATATTGCATGTGGTGCTTTCCGCTTAGCAAGATTTAACATTACAGAATCAAATGGTTTTTTTACCGGCTTACCAATTACGGTGGCAGGGGTCCTCTTAACCTTATCGTATTTTGCTATTGAATATGTTCCTCCGGTGACATATATGTTCTTATTTATTATTTTAGCATTTTTAATGATTAGCACTTTTACTCTACGGAAAGTGTAAATTGCAAAAGAGTATTCAGATTTTTGCTATCTGGACACTCTTTTTTATTTTCCCTGAATAGATCTCCTTATTCCCTATGCTTTATCTCAGGGTATATTCCGACTTTTTTAGACATATAATGAGTCATTAAAGCAAAGGGAGGTGAATTCGATCGCTGGTCTATTGACTGCATTTATCAATATTGTTGTAGACCTTCCGCTTGTTCTTGGTTATTTGAAAGGCCAGGCATTCCATCAGCCCTTGACGCCCGAAGAAGAACAAGTGATGATTGCACGATTCTTAGATGGAGATATGACTGCTAGAGATGAATTAATTGAGCGGAACATGCGCCTAGTAGCTCACGTTGTGAAAAAATTTCATCCAAAGCATGAACTCTTGGATGATTATATTTCTATCGGTACGATCGGGTTAATGAAAGCTGTTAATAGCTATACACCTACCAAAAAAACCAAGCTAGCCACTTATGCAGCTAGGTGTATTGAAAATGAGATACTAATGTATCTGCGTTCCTTAAAAAAAGTACAGAAAGATATTTCCTTGCACGAGCCAATTGGAACAGATAAGGATGGACATTCCCTAGAAATTACTGATCTGCTGCAAGGATTAGAAAAAAGTACAGATGAACAATTAGTAGATGAAGAAGATACTAATCGACTATACACTCATTTATCTAATTTAGATAAAAGGGAATTGGATATTATTGTGAGAAGGTATGGGCTCCAGGGACATGAGCCAATGACTCAAAAGGAAATTTCCAAGCAGTTAAAAATATCTAGAAGCTATGTATCTCGTATTGAAAAGAGAGCGTTAGTCAAGCTCTACCAATCTTATATCCATGAAAAAAACTCTTTCGATGCGAACACCAAAAGAGTCTAAGCTTACTTAGTCTTCACTTGTCTCTGCAATCATAATAAAACTTAACACTGCTGTTACTAAAATCGACATAGCCATAATAAAAACCATAATCCTTCCCCCTACGATCGAAATGATTTCCTTCTTTCTCCATCATAGCATATAGGGTAGAGCCAAATAATATGATTTTTTTCTTCTGTTTGTCCATTTAATGACATATTATAGCTTTTCTATCACATGCAAAACGACTTCCGTTGAATGCTTAGCAGCTGTTGGTAAAAACTCATCAAAGCTAATGGAAGATTCTTTTCCTGCTATATCAGACAATGCTCGAATTACAACAAAGGGTACGTTAAACTGATGACAAACTTGAGCAACAGCTGCGGCTTCCATTTCACATGCCTTCATTTGCGGGAAATTTTTTCGAACCTCTTCCACTCTTTCAGGATTATGCATAAATACATCACCAGTAGCTATTAAACCGGTTGCAGCTTGGTGCTCACCAATTTCCTTCACAGCTTCTTCTGCGAATTTCATTAAATCAGCGTCCGCCTTAAAGGCTGCAGGTAGTTGAGGAACCTGACCCATTTCATATCCAAATGCCGTCACATCCACATCGTGATGTCTTACTTCATCCGAAATAACAATTGCCCCTACCTCTAAGTTTGGGTCATAGCCACCAGCGGAACCAGTATTAATGACATAATCAGGCTGATATTCCTGCAAAAGAATAGCCGTTGACATTGCAGCATTTACTTTTCCAATCCCACTTTTTAAAAGTACTATTTCTTTTCCTTTATAGCTTCCAACAGTGTACTCACTATTTGCAATAATTTGAGAGTCGCTATTATCTAGTTTTCCTCTTAGTAGTTCCACTTCTTCTTCCATTGCTCCGATAATTGCTATTTTCATTTTATTACCCCTCTCTAAAACACTTATTTAAAAATATAGGAAAGCGGTACAATACGTCAAGCACCGCTTTCTATACGAAAAGTATGTTCTTATTGTATCATGGCAGAGTTTTTAATGTTTCCTTCTTAGTCGGCTTCCAGCCCTGACCGTCGACCCACTCAAGATAGACACGGTAGATTTCTTTGCTATCTTTGGAGGTGACTGTTCCAACTGATTTTTGTGGGCTACCACCATTTCCTAAATACTTAATATACATATCTGATTCATTTAGCTTAGTTGCATAAGCAATCGCACTAACTTTTTCTTTCCAATCAATAGAATCCTTATCGTAAATAGATACATGCTCTCCAGATTGGGAGGTTCCAATCGGCTGCCAATTCTGATCGACTTCTACTTCTATAACATTCGGATCGTCTGAGCCCTCTGTAAGAATTGATTCCTCTTCGGCTGGTGTTTGACTTGATGTATCAGCTGATTCTGAAGCTGATTCTTCTGATTCTGAAGTAGATTCCTCTTCCTCTTCTTTTATTTCCTTTGTTACAAGCTCCTTTTCTTCTTCCTCCTCAGTTTTGTTTTCTAGTTCAGTAGGTTCCACTGAGGTATTTTCTTGTTCTACTTCTTTAACCGTCTTTTCATCACCCGATACAATGTTCCATACCACCGTTACAATTAGTACTAAAAAAACTCCAATAAGAATATTTAATATAGTATTTGATTTTTTTCTTTTATGACGCGAAAGCATCCTACTATTCTGTGACATAGAAATCCCCCTAAACATGATTCAATAGATTAATATACACGATATTACACCACTTTGGGCTTCATGGAAAACAAAAAGGTACGCACGTTGTTTACGAAATAATCTTGGTTTAGTTACCATATAAAATGGCTAGTTTCGATGCAGGTTCCAAGCAATAACTCCCAGGAAAAAACCAAGACTTTCAAAATAACGTCTTTACATATGGCGACGCTTTATCCTTAAACAAGCTTTCTTGTACCAGTAATTTCAACCTATCATACAAAAAATAGTTAAAAAGTCTTCCACACCTTAGGTGAATAGAAACCATTATTGTTCCAAAGAAAAAAGGCATTGAGAGCAAATAATTGCCTATCAATACCTTACATTTATACGTACAATAAATAATTAGTAAATATGCTTCTTGCATATTTTACATATCTCTAATTGTTCGCTTAAGAGATGGATTTAATTTCTACATCCATTTCTCCACCTGGTGTAATGATTTTAACCTTGTCACCAGTGGATTTTCCGAGTAGTCCTCTAGCAATTGGAGAATCGTTGGATATTAATCCCTCTAAAGGATCTGCTTCTGCCGATCCTACGATTGTATAAGTTTCCTCATCGCCATCCGGAATTTCGACAAAAGTAACAGTTTTTCCTAGTGTTACAACATCATTATTATCTTCTTCTTCAATAATGACTGCATTACGAATCATTGATTCAAGTGTTGAAATTCTGCCTTCCACAAACGCCTGATCTTCTTTTGCTGAATCGTACTCCGAGTTTTCAGATAGGTCGCCGAAGCTACGCGCTATTTTAATACGTTCCACGACTTCTTTTCTTTTAACCGTTTTTAGAACTTCTAGTTCTTCTTCTAATTTTCTCTTCCCCGCAGCAGTCATCGGATATTGTTTCTCTGTTGACAATTCTATACACTCCTTTAAATACCCACTATTCAATAATCATTTTTTATTCATATGCAAAATGATGAGTAGATATGAATTCAATGAAATATTTGTAAATCTTTCATCATCATATTATACAATTGCATTAGTTTCAAGAATAGTTTTTATTTTTGTTACCATTAAATCAATCGCAACTTCGTTTTGACCGCCTTCTGGTATAATCACATCTGCATATTTTTTGGTAGGTTCAATAAACTGATTATGCATTGGACGCACTACATTAATGTATTGCTCTACAACCGATTCAACCGTGCGGCCACGTTCGTGAATATCTCTTAGTATACGGCGAATGATTCGCAAATCGGAATCGGTGTCTACGAATAGCTTAATATCCATCAGATTTCGTAACCTCTCGTCCTCAAGCACTAATATACCCTCTAAAATGATAACATCCTTTGGCTCGATGGTGATGGTTTCATTTGAGCGTGTATGCTGTGCATAATCATAAACCGGCTTCTCGATTGCTTTATCGTTTAACAAGTCTGTTAAGTGCTGAATTAATAGATCATTATCAAAAGCAAAAGGGTGATCATAATTCGTATTTAATCTTTCCTCAAATTCTAAGTGACTTTGGTCTTTATAATAATAATCCTGCTCTATTACTACCACAGAATGATCCTTAAAGACCTCACTAATCGCATGTGTAACACTTGTCTTACCAGAACCTGAACCACCAGTAATTCCGATGATAAGTGGAGTACGCTTTTTCATTATTTTAACCCCTTTCTCATCATATTATTTGGGTATAACTTTACAGGACAAGTAAATTGGACAATTTGTAACGGGTGTCTTGCTGCATCCAATACTTGGTCTTTTTCATCTCTTATTTCGCCCATTGTTAGACGCACATTGTCAATTTCCGGACCGAAAAATTCAACCTCGTCACCTGGCTTAAAGTAATTGCGTTGCTGAAGTGTCACTACCTGCGTTTCTTCGTTGTAATCTAATACTAACCCAACAAAGTCCCAGCCTAGCTTTTTGTCATGTACTCCATACATTTGCTGCTCATAGCCTGGTTCACCCTCAAAAAAGGCAGTATCCGCTTCGCGGTTTGCACATTTTTCCAATTCATCTAGCCACTCTTGTTTAATTTGAAAGTTTTCAGGATCTGCACAATATGCATCAATTACTTTTCGATATACGCTTACTACCGTTGCTACATAATGGATAGATTTCATCCGGCCTTCTATTTTCAAGGAATCGATTCCCATTTCAATCATTTTAGGGATGGATTCAACTAGCTTTAAATCCTTCGGACTCATTGCAAAAGGAGTGTCGTCTTCGTCAAAAAGTGCTTTTTCTTCACCATTTGCTACTTCGTATAAATCGTAATCCCATCTGCAGGATTGACAGCAGCCTCCACGGTTGGAGTCCCTAGCCGTCATGTGATTAGAAAGAGTACATCTCCCGCTGTATGCGATACACATAGCACCATGTATGAAGGTTTCAATTTCTATATCAACCTTTTCTTTCATTAAGCGAATTTCTTCGCCTGTTGTCTCACGTGCTAGGACTACACGATGTAGCCCTTCCTCTTTCCAATACTGAACAGCCTTCCAGTTAGAGAGTGATTGCTGTGTACTTAAATGAAGCTCTAGCTTCGGTGCAGCAGTTCGACAGGTTTCAATAATGAGTGGGTCCGCTACGATGATTCCTGTAACTCCTGCTGATTCTAGTGCCTGTAAGTACTCCTCTAACCCATCCATATTTTCATTGTGCGCGAAAATATTGGTTGTCACATAGATTTTCGCTCCATATCGGTTTGCGAATTCTACGCCTTCCTTCATTTCCTCTATCGTAAAGTTTCCAGCGTTGGATCGTAAGCCGAACTCTTGACCACCAATAAACACGGCATCCGCACCATAATGAACGGCTATTTTCAGCTTCTCCAAATTGCCGGCGGGAGCTAATAATTCTGGCTTTTTTGTAATAACCCGCTTACCATCTATCAGCTCGCTGATTTTATCGATTTTTATAGTCACCTTAACCTATCCCTTCTACATACTCAATCTGGACTTAATAAACAGTTTCCTTAAAATAAAAACCAGTGTCCAATGGTCTAAGTGCTGGTTGTATCTCTTCCACTTTTTTATACAGCTCTTTCTTGATTTCGCGGTAAGTGGAACGCCCTGTATAATAAGCATCTATAGCCTGTCTATATAATGCTGTAATGGCAGTTATATAGTCCGGCTCATGCAAGACGCCCTCTATCTTCAAACTGTCAATTTCAGCATCTAACAGCTCGTCTAGTTCATCGATCATACACATATCATTTGGACTAAAAATATGAGTACCATTCTTATCTTCATAAATCGGATACTTATTGTCACGCTCTTTATCATACAAGAACATAAAACCTTGCTCTTTGTTTTCAATCTCCATCGCTTTATCTTGGAATAAGAAGTAATTTCCGATTAAGGAACGCTTAGACTGGAACATGCAGGTCATTCCATGAACTTGCACCTGTATTTCAACCTCTGCATTTTCTTTTATTTCTATTACCTCTTCTAAGCTAAGCTCACGTGCTAGAACAGCTCTTGTCGCTCCACGTTTACCCCAATAATTTGCTGTGAAATAGTTCGTTGCAGTTTGCTCAGGATTCCAGTGTAAAGGAATTGTCACTCCTGCCTCTCTTCGTGCAATAATTACAGCAGGGTCTCCAAATACAATACCATCTACCCCGATTTCTTGAAGCTTTTGCATATAAGGAGCTAGCTCGTCTACCTTTTCGTTATGAAATAAAGCATTCATCGCTACATATAGCTTTTTACCATGCTTTTTCGTTAAAACTGATGCTTTTTTGATATCCTCTAGTGAAAATTCACCAGCTAAACGCAGACCAAAAAACTGTTCACCAACTAGAAAAGCATCCGCTCCTGCTTCGATTAATGCTTCTATATGCTCTACATTTACTGGAGTAACTAGTAATTCTGCTTTTTTCATATCTGTCACCTCTTTATACTTACTAGCATTCCATCTCCAACTGGAAAGAAGGCTGTTTCATAATTTGGATGCTCTAGTAACCATTTCATAAAATGATGTTGGTTTCGCACCATTGTTCTTTTCCTTTTTGGAACTTCTTCTAATGGCAGCTCTGAAAGTCCATTTAGAAGAATATTATCACAATATATAACTCCATGGTCATTTAGAAAAGACTCATACTTTTCAAAAAAATTTTTGTATTGACCTTTGGCTGCATCGATAAAAATAGCATCAAACTTTCGATTACCTAAATTATCGGCAGTTATTTCTAAAGCATCCCCATGAATCGTATTAATTCTATCTTGAAGATTTTCCCTTGCAATATATTGTTTTGCTATCTCAAATTTTTCTTGATCTCTTTCAATCGTTGTAATATGAACATTTGTTAACTTTTTAGCCATTCGCATGGATGAATAGCCAATAGCTGTACCTATCTCTAGGATAGAAGTAGGCTTTTGGAGTAACAAGAGTTGTAGCAACGACTCCATTCCAGGCAGCTGCATAATTGGCACATGGTTTTCAGCTGCAAATTTCTCCATCTCTAAAAAAATGGGATCGCGAGATTTTATTAAATTCCCAAGAAATTCATCGCTAACTTGCATATAAGGTTTCCCCCTTTTTAAAGAATTGAGATTGTTACCGTACAAAAAACACATCTAATAATAACATAGCAGGAGAAGGAAAGCGATATCGTTTCCTTCTCCTGCATATATTATTTAAGATACTTGTTTATATTTTGAAGATGCTCATCATACGTTTCTGCAAAATGATTTTCTCCATTTTTATCGGCAAGGAAATAGAAGTAATTTGTGCTCTCTGGGTTTAAAACTGCCTCAATAGAAGATTTACCCGCATTTGCGATTGGACCTGGTGTAAGACCTTGGTTTTTATACGTATTATACGGATTGTCCACTTCCAAATCCTCAAATAGTACCCTTTCTTTATGACTGCCTAGCGCATAAAGAACGGTAGGGTCTGTTTGCAATGGCATATTTGTATTCAAGCGATTGTAGAAGACACTGGCTATAATTTCTCTATCTGCTTTGGATGTTGCCTCCTCTTCTAAAAGAGATGCAAAGGTTAATAACCAATGAACAGATTTTTCTTCACTCTCTAATATGTCATGATACTCTGCAACTACTTTGCTTGTTTGTTTAATCATTGTTTCTGCAAGTATCCGATTGGATGGATTTTCTTCATAAAAAGGATAGGTGGATGGGAATAGATATCCTTCTAGAGAATATCGAATATTTTCCCCTTTAATTTCCTCAGTCAGTAAATCAGGATGTGCCTGTATCATTTCATCGACGAATTTTTCACTTGTTACAAGCTTAAAAAAGTCTTCCGCGGAATTCCCAGTCTTTTTCTCAACCACTTCAGCAATTTGCTCGAGAGTAAGACCCTCTGGAATCGTTAGTGTAAATAATGGCTCTCTGTATATTTTCCCTGTTTTAAGACTCTGGATAATTTCATCTAACGTCATATCCTTCGATAAGTCATACGTTCCTGCTTGAAAATCAGATTCATTGTTAAATTTTACATAGTATTTAAATATCCTTGCATTCTTAATAATTCCATTTTTCTCTAAGATAGAAGAAATGCTATCTATTCCAGAACCGATTGGAATTTCAACTGTAACCTTTTCTCCTGATTCAGGATCCACTGGTTGCAGTGCACTTTTTACATAATTATAGCCAAGGAAGCCACCAATACCTATTATCAAGAACAAAACCAGTGATATAATCAGAACAATTTTTCTCACAAGCTTCACTTCTTTTTTCTTGTGTTTCATTCGTTCCAGCATGATTTCTTTTTTCTTATCATTTTCCATGGGATCTCCCCCTTTGTCCTCCTATATTATACATAATAAAAGCTAAAAAGAAAGGTTCTAAGTCAAAGTTAGGGTAGTGTCTTAGAAAGTTCGTTAATCTCCATTTCACTCGAAAAACAGCAAACTGTGTTCAAGAATACATAGTCATACAAGGAAGACCTAAGTCTCCTTCCTCTAGCCTTCTAGCTACATTTCTAATTTCAAACTGTTTGAAACAAATAATAAAACCAAAAGAAAAAGAGTGATGAGAGGAATCCCTTCTCATCACCCTTTAAAAGGAGCTGGCTTATTCTTCGTCTTCTTCCTCTTCAGCTAAAAAAGTGTTTAGCATTTCTTCAATCATATCCCACTCTGCTTCTGATTCGATTGGAAGTAAATCTCCGTCTTCTCCATTTTCGTTTGGAGTGAAGGAAGAAGCATGAATTTCAATTTCTTCGTTTTCATCCTCTTCTGCTCCTACTGGATAGTAAAGAACATATGATTTCCCAAATTCTTCTGATTCAAAAGTAAACAATACGTTACAAAGCTGCTCGTTTCCGTTTTCGTCTACTACTGTAATATTTTCTTGTCCGTGATCCATTTAACGTCACCTCATCTATTTTTTCTGTCAAGAAAGCCTTGTAAAATCATCACTGCAGCCATCTTGTCTATCACTTGCTTACGCTTTTTCCTACTAACGTCCGCATCTATTAACATACGCTCAGCAGCCATTGTTGTCAAACGTTCATCCCACAATGTAACAGGCATATTGTATTTTTCCGTTAATAGTTCGGCAAATCTTTCGGAAGCCTCCGCTCTTGGTCCCACTGAATTATTCATGTTTTTTGGAAAGCCGACAACAAATTCAGTAACTTGATGTTTTTTTACCAATTCATCAATTCGGTCCAAACCAAAGTTTGAATCATCTTCATTGATTTTAATGGTCTCAATTCCTTGGGCTGTCCACCCAAGAGCATCACTTATTGCAACTCCAACTGTTCTGGAGCCTACATCTAAACCCATAATTCTCATGCTTATGCCTCGTTATTCTTTTTGATATAGAACTTTACCAATTCCTCTAGGATTTCGTCTCGTTCCAATTTGCGTATCATATTGCGTGCATCTTGATGGCGAGGGATATAAGCTGGATCACCAGAGAGTAGGTAGCCTACAATTTGATTAATAGAGTTATACCCTTTTTCTTCTAGTGCGGAATGAACTTGTAGCATCACATGTTTTACTTCCTGCTCCATGGATTCTTCAGGAAAGTTAAATTTCATCGTTTTATCAAATGAACTCATGATCAGCACCTCGCTTTCAAAATTTTGTCAAGGTTACGAAATTATTTTATAATTATACCCTATTTTGAAAATAGTTTAAACAGTTTTGATATATTCGTAAACAGAACTTAATGCAGCCTCAAGATTTTCTGGGTCTTTAGCACCTGCCATAGCAAAGTCAGGGCGTCCTCCACCTTTCCCTCCACATTGCTCTGCAACGAATTTTACGATATTCCCTGCATGGTAGCTTCCACCAACTAAATCCTTCGTAACTCCAGCAGAAATCATCACTTTGTCTCCATCTATTGCACCTAATACTATAACTGCCTTATCAAGCTTTTGCTTTAAGTCATCCATCATTTGACGCAATTGGTTATTATCTTTCGCATCAACCTTCACTGAAAGCGCGGTTATATCGTTGACTGTCTGAGCAGAAGCCAGAACAGAAGCAGCTTGACTGTTTGCGATTTTTGCAGACAATGATTCGTTTTCTCTTTGAACATTTTTTAGTTCTGTCATTAATTGGTTAACTTTTGTTAGTAAGTCCTTTGGCTGTGCCTTTAATAAGCTTCCAGCCTCTAGAAGTAATTTCTCTTCTTCTTTTACTGCTTCATAAGCGGCCTTGCCAGTTACTGCTTCTATACGACGAGTACCAGCTCCAATACCACTCTCTGATAGAATTTTGAAGAAGCCAATCTCCGAAGTATTCTTAACGTGAACTCCACCACATAGTTCTAGTGAATAGCGGCCCATTTGAACGACACGTACTATATCACCATACTTTTCACCGAATAGTGCCATAGCGCCCATATTTTTTGCTTCGTCGAGACTGTGATAGCCCGTTACTACCGATATATTATCCCACACTTTTTCATTAACTATTCGTTCAATCGTTTCTAGCTCTTCTTTTGTAACTTGTCCAAAGTGAGAGAAGTCAAAACGAAGTCTGTCAGGACCTACATAGGAACCTGCTTGGTTAACATGTCCTCCTAATACATCCTTCAACGCTTGGTGTAACAAATGAGTAGCAGAATGGTTTTTAATCGTATGTCCGCGAAGTGTTTGATCAACAGATGCTGTCACTTCTCCACCAGCTGTGATTTCACCAGATTCTATTAACACGGTATGAAGGTTTTGTCCATTAGGTGCCTTTTGCACATCCTTTACAAATCCACGGAAGTTGTCATTTTCAATTACTCCATGGTCTGCAATCTGACCTCCACTTTCTGCATAGAAAGGAGTTTTCTCTAGGACAACCTTTACCTCGTCTCCTTCATGAGCAATGCTTACTACTTCGTTCCCTAGAACAATAGTGGAGATAGTCGTCGTAACACTTAGCGTATCGTATCCAACAAATTCACTATCATCTTGAATATTGCTGAACACCTCAGATTGTACTTGCATAGAATCTACGTTTTGGCGAGCTGCTCTAGCTCTTGAGCGCTGAGCTTCCATTTCTTTCTCAAAGCCTTCATGGTCTACAGTCATGCTTGCTTCTTCTGCATATTCCTCTGTAAGCTCAATTGGGAATCCGTACGTATCATACAGCGTAAAGGTAGTAGTACCAGGTATGAAGGATTCTCCCTTTGCTCTTTGCTCCTCTATTACTTTTTCAAGAATTGCTAAGCCGTCATGCAAGGTTTCGTGGAATCGTTCTTCCTCTGTCTTGATTACTCGCATAATAAAGTCCTGCTTCACAGTAACTTCCGGATAAAAATCCTTCATAATCTCTCCAACAACCGGTACAAGCTCGTGTAAGAATGGACGGTCAATACCTAATTGCTTGGCAAATCTAACAGCACGACGTAATAATCTTCTTAATACATAGCCTCTTCCCTCATTGGATGGAAGTGCACCATCTCCAATTGCAAAAGCAACCGTACGAATATGGTCTGCGATAACTTTGAAAGCCACATCTGCTTCTTTATCCTCTCCATATTTGTTCCCAGAGATCTCTTCTGTCTTGGAGATAATCGGGATAAAAAGGTCTGTGTCAAAGTTAGTAGGAACATTTTGTACGACACTCGCCATACGCTCTAGGCCCATTCCTGTATCAATGTTTTGCTTCGGAAGAGGAGTATACGTATGATCAGGATTGTGATTGAACTCGGAGAATACCAAATTCCAGATTTCTAAATAGCGTTCATTTTCGCCACCTGGATATAATTCAGGATCCTCTGGATCATTGCCATATTCTTCGCCACGGTCGTAGAATATTTCAGAGTTCGGCCCACTTGGTCCTTCCCCAATATCCCAGAAGTTTCCTTCCAAACGAATAATACGCTCCTCAGGAATTCCAATTTCATCTCTCCAAATAGCATATGCTTCTTCGTCCTCTGGATGAATCGTAATAGATAATTTTTCTGGTTCGAAACCAATCCATTTTTCATCCGTAAGGAATTCCCAAGCCCAATGAATCGCTTCTTTTTTAAAATAATCACCAATAGAGAAATTCCCCAACATTTCAAAGAACGTATGATGTCTAGCCGTTTTCCCAACATTTTCGATATCATTAGTACGAATAGATTTTTGGGCATTTGTAATACGTGGATTGTCCGGAATTACTCGCCCGTCAAAATATTTCTTTAATGTAGCAACCCCACTATTAATCCATAGCAAGGACGGGTCATTAATCGGCACTAGTGGAGCGGAAGGCTCTTGACTATGCCCTTTTTCCATGAAAAAGTCTAAATACATCTGTCTAATCTGTGCACCAGTCAGTTGTTTCATGATAGTTCCTCCTACTTTTTTTAATTAGTAAATATTAATGAAAAATAGAGCAATTAGAAAGCTTGTACAGACTATCAGCTATCGTGAGGTCCCATTGGAATACTTGCTGAAAATAAAAAAAGCCTTCATCCCTAAAAGGGACGAAAGCTATATTTTCGCGGTACCACCCTAGTTACATAGCAGTTTGCCATGTCTCTCGAAACCTTAACGCGGCTATACGGCAGTGATTAGCTGCACTCAAGAGTAGCTTTCCTAATTATTGTCCTGAGAACTCTTTCAGCCAATGGAGTTCCTCTCTATACAGTCAACAAATAGTACTTTCTCTGTCATCATTTTCATATATGCACTTGATTATAAGGAACGAAAGGAAAACTGTCAATCAGATTCTAAGAATTGATAGGGAGTAATCCCTTTCATGCCGATCATAGGATCTATCGCGTGATAATTATCCCCTGATAGAAAGGAAGAATCTACGAGCGTATTGTCTGCTTCCTCTATTTGTTCAATCTCCTCTTCTTGCTGATCCATTGTCTCTTCTTGCGTCAGGCGATTACATAGGGTAGTAAGACGTGTTAGGTCGTCTGTTCTTTCTACTCCCATTTTAAAAACCTCTGGATCTCCACAAAGTATGAGGAAATTTTTCGCCCGTGTAATACCAGTATAAAGAAGATTACGTCTAAGCATTTTCATATAGCTTCTTGTCACCGGCATAATGACTGTTTGAAACTCGCTTCCCTGTGATTTATGTACAGAGCAGCAATAAGCTAACGTGATCTGATTTAAATCTGTTTTTTCATAAGTTACCTCATTACCGTCAAAAGAAACTACCATCATTTCCTTTTTATCCGCAGTTTCTGCAGCTCGAAAGATACTAATTACCTCTCCCATATCGCCATTGAACACATTGCTTTCTGGCTGGTTAACCAGTTGCAGAACCTTGTCTCCAATCCGATACGTTGTATCTCCAAAAATCATTTCTTTTCTTGTGCCATCTGGATTCGGATTCACCATTTCCTGAATCATTTTGTTTAAAGTATCAATTCCCGCAGGCCCTCTATACATTGGTGCCAGCACTTGAATCTCCCGAATAGAGAGCCCTTTTGAAAGAGCACTCTTTAATACTTGCTCCACTACCTTTGGAATCTGTTCAGTCGAAGCTTTTATAAACGAGCGGTCCTTCGTTTTATTTAGCAAAGTAGATGGAACTACCCCATTTTTCATATCATGGGCTAACTCAATAATGGAAGACCCCTCTGCTTGACGATAAATATCCTTTAATTCAACAGTTGGAATCCTTTTAGAGGCAAGTAGATCCTTCAACACTTGACCCGGTCCAACAGGTGGCAATTGATCTTGGTCCCCCACAAAAATGACTTGTGCATCCTTCGGAATAGCCTTTAATAATTGATGTCCTAACCATGTATCAAGCATGGAGGTCTCATCGATAATGATTAATTTGCCCTCTATTTCTTTTCCCTCTGCATCCGCATCCTCTTGACCAGTGAAGCCTAGTAACCTGTGAATTGTCATAGCAGGCAATCCTGTTGATTCACTAAGTCTCTTGGCTGCTCTACCTGTTGGAGCCGCCAAAACAATAGGAAAGGCCTTTTTGTCCTTTACCCATTCTTTTGGGTCCAATGAAAGACCATGAAGCTCCGCATAGAGCTCCACAATCCCCCTGACAACTGTTGTCTTTCCGGTACCGGGCCCTCCTGTTAACAGTGTGATAGAAGAATTCAACGCTGTCTCGATTGCCTTCATCTGCGTATCAGCATATTGGACACCTAATCTATCCTCTAACTCTCCCACATGCTTTTTTATTTCTGAAATTGGGAAATTTTGAAATTGGTCATTCTCTTGTAAGAGTAACTCAATTTTGGAGCTGATCCCAACTTCCGAGAAATAAAGAGAAGGTAAATAGAAGCGATTTACCTCTCCAATAATTCTACTTTCTTCTGCAAGCTCTATACAGCAGGTGGTGATAGACTCGTATGTAATTTCCTCTCGCTGTGAGCTTTCTAAAAGTCTCTTTACTTCTTCTAGCAGCTGCTCTGCATATAAGAATACATGCCCCTCACTAAGAGAGGCATTTTGTAAGAGAAAATAAATGGCAGCCTTGATTCGATCCGGATGATTCCCTTTCATCCCAAGCTTAAAGCCTAGCTCATCTGCACGGATGAACCCCACTCCCTCTACCTCTTCAATTAGACGGTAAGGATTTTTGGTTAAGACATTCATTGTTTCTTCACGGTACACCTGGTAAATCTTCATTGCCAGCTGTGGACCGAATCCCCACTCATTTAACTGGATCATCACCTTTTCTAGACCCAAATTTTGCTCTAATCCAGTTCGTAAGGTATTCTTTTTATCCTCTCCAAGCTTTGGAACTTTATCTAACACACTTGCATCATCTAATATTTTATTGATAGCATTTGGTCCCAATAGCTGAACAATCTGTTCCGCAGTCTTCCTACCTATTCCAGGAAATAAATCGCTAGAAAGATAATGGATGATACCAGTTTCTGTAGCTGGGACTTCCTTTTGAAAAGTCTCGACTTGAAACTGAATACCATACTTCGGATGATTTTTAACAAAACCGGTAAACTTATATGCTTCTTCCAGAACTAAAGGAGGAAAATAGCCAGTAACAATTATTTCTTTTTCTGTATATGTAGTATTAGTGGACTTAATCTTAAGTTTTATAATGGAGAACAAGTTTTGGGGATTATGAAAGATCGAGACAATCGGTCGACCTGTTATAAATTGCTTTTCATTGTTCACTTCGTTGTTCACGATTGTCTCTCTCCTTTTTAATTTCGTAGTGAAATCATATCGTACACATATTTCGCTTGGTCGTAAGTTGGTTGAATGGTAAATGCTTCTTTTAAATGCTTCAATGCCTTTTCTGTTTCTGAAGTTGATACAGCATATAGGACACCTAGATTATAATGGGCATCTGCATTCTCTGAATCGATATCCAATATTTCTTTAAAAATCGGCTCAGCTTGCTCGAACATCTCTAAGCTAGCAAGAGCAATTCCATAGGTCAGCTTGATTTGCACGTCCTCTGCATCTAACTCATATGCTCTTTGTAGATACGGAAGTGCCAGCTTAGGAAGATCTCCCTTTTGAAAGCATTTTCCTAGCATATAATAGGCATCTGCTCCAGAAATATTGTTAGCTATCGCTTTTTCATAGAGCTTTGCAGCTTCCTCAAATCTTTCGGCATTATAATAGAGATTTGCTAAGCTATAATAAGCAGTTGCAGCTTTCTCATCTAACGTTATGGCTTTCTGGAAGAATCTTTCCGCACGCTCTTGATCATTCATAGAGGCAAGTAAGTTACCAAAATTAATATAACCGATTGCCTCCGTAGGCTCCTCTTCTATAGCCTTTGTAAAGTATTCTGCTGCTTTTGTGTAATCCTTTTCCTGTATCGCTTGTATCCCAAGTTCATTGTAATTCATCCTATTACCTCCTAGCCTACGTACTCTAGCTTATGTCCTTCTTTAAATACCTCATCAATAGTTGCTCCTCCAAGACATTCGTCGCCTTGATAAAAAACAACTGCTTGACCTGGTGTAATAGCACGGACCGGCTGGTCAAACGTTACCTTCACTTTATTATCTGGCAATAGTTCCACCTCTACCCCCACGTCCTCTTGACGATAACGGAATTTCGCAGTACAGCGGAAGGTCGATGGCTTTTCCAAGGTAGTAGTAAAGGATAAATCGGTAGCAAGTAAGCTTGTGGAGAACAACGCATCATTATTGATATTTTGTCCAACCAATAAGACATTTCGTTTTAAGTCCTTACCGATTACAAACCAAGGATCTCCTGCTCCTCCAATTCCAAGACCATGACGTTGTCCAATTGTATAGTACATAAGACCATCGTGCTTGCCCATTACTTTTCCGTCCATCGTTTCCATGGCACCTGGTTTTGCAGGTAGATATTGACTTAGAAACTCTTTGAAATTTCTTTCGCCAATAAAGCAAATACCAGTAGAATCCTTTTTCTTTGCAGTAGCAAGCCCTTGCTCCAAGGCAATTTCTCTTACTCTCTTTTTATCTAAATGGCCAATTGGAAACATTACTTTTTCCAGCTGTTCTTGTGTTAGCTGGTTAAGGAAATACGTTTGATCTTTATTAGTATCTTTCCCGCGAAGCATACGTGTTTGTCCATCACGCACCTCAACTTGCGCATAGTGACCAGTCGCCAAATAGTCTGCTCCTAATGCAAGAGCATGATCTAAAAATGCTTTAAATTTAATTTCTTTATTACACATGACATCTGGGTTTGGCGTTCTTCCTGCTTTATATTCATCTAAAAAATACGTAAAGACCTTGTCCCAATATTGTTTTTCAAAATTCACTGCATAATAAGGGATGCCAATTTGATTACATACTTTAATAACGTCCTCATAATCCTCTGTCGCCGTGCAGACGCCATTTTCATCGGTATCGTCCCAGTTCTTCATGAAAATGCCGATTACATCATACCCTTGTTCTTTTAATAAGTATGCTGCAACGGAGGAATCAACTCCTCCTGACATTCCTACCACGACTCGTGTATCTTCTTTTCTTTTCATCTTTTATCACTCATTTCATTCATACTTCCGAATAATGCTGCTTATTTTTTCTGCAGCGAGAACTGCATCTTCCACTGTATTATTAATTCCAAAGCTGAAACGAACCGAGTTACGAAGCTCTGGTGTGTCTTCTCCATACATTGCCACCAACACATGGGAGGGATCAATGGATCCTGCAGTACAAGCCGATCCACTTGACGCATCGATACCAGCCATATCGAGTTGTATTAAAAATGTTTCTACATCCGTCTTAGGGATACTAATATTTACAACATGCGCAAGCGTGTGCGCTATGTCACCGTTAATCGTGAATGGTACATTGTTTTCCTTTAACGTCCTTAGAAATACATCTCTTAATTCTTTATAGTGTAAATGATTCTTATCTAAGTTCTCCTGCTTAAGCTGTGCTGCTTTCGCAAAAGCAACAATTGCAGGTACATTCTCTGTTCCTGCTCGTTTTTTTCGCTCTTGTTGACCACCATAAAAGATTGGCTTCAAATTTACTCCTTTTCGCTGATAAAGGAAACCAACCCCTTTTGGTCCATTAATCTTATGGCTTGTGGCACTTAGCAAATCAATATAACATTCTTCTACATCTATTTTGACGCTTCCGTATGCTTGTACAGCATCTGTATGGAATAACGCCTGATGATCCTTTAGCAGGTTTCCTATTTCTTTGATGGGCTGAATGGCTCCAATCTCATTGTTCGCAAACATCACGGAAACTAAGATAGTATCGCTTCTTAGAGCTTTTTTCAAGTCTTCTACATCAATAAGCCCGTTTTGGTCCACCGGCAAATAAGTGATTTCATACCCTTCTCGCTCTAGTTGCTCACATGCATGCAAAACTGCATGATGCTCAATGGTTGTTGTGATAATGTGTTTACCATTATTCGCTCTAGCATACGCGGTGCCAAAAATCGCATAGTTATCAGCCTCTGTCCCTCCACTTGTAAACGTAATTTCGTTTTCAGAGGCACCGATTGTTTTTGCTAAGATTGCTCTCGCATCGTCAAGCTTCTTTCTTGCGAGTCTACCAGTTTGATGAATACTGGAAGCATTCCCGTATATGTGACTCAATTCATCTGTAAAAGTTTGGATTACTTCTTCGGACATAGGTGTAGTTGCTGCATGGTCCAAATAAATTCTTTTCATTTTATTACTCCCTTATATATAAAACATATAGCCGTCATTTTCACTTGCATCTTGCTGGTGCTTAGCCAAATCCTCAATAGTAGTAGTGTCCAAGACATTTTTTACAGCATCTCGTATACGAAGCCATAGCTCTTTTTGTGGAGCAGCCTCTGCCTCTATTCCTTCTATTATTTGGATTGGTCCTTCCAGAACTCGAATGACGTCCCCTGCTGTTATTTCGCTCGGATCCTTAGAGAGCATATATCCACCATATGCCCCTCGAACACTGCGAACCAAGCCTGCATTTCTCAGTGGAGAAATGATTTGCTCCAGATAGGCTTCTGATAAGCTATAATCTGCTGCAATTTGACGTAGTGCAAGCGGTCCCTCTCCAAATTTCTTCCCTAATGCTACCATTATTGTTAAGCCATATCGGCCCTTTGTTGAAAACTTCACCTTTTACACCTCATTAACAGTTAACATTCCAAAATGTTTATTTCCTTACCCCTTCAGAGGATCTATACTTCTCCTATTAGAAAGGAAAAAATTCTGTTCCTAGTATAGCATAATTAGGCTTAAGGATGACTTGGAAATGACTTTTTTAGTCATCTTCTATATAATAAAAGAACAAATGTACGTTTACTACTTATCAGCTTCTCATGAAGGAGAGATTATCTTGCAGAACGAACCACTCGCATATCGCATGCGACCTCAAAATCTTGATGAAGTGGTAGGGCAACAGCATATTATTGGCCCACAAACCGCCTTATATAAAATGATCACGAATGGACATGTTCCCTCCATGCTGCTATACGGTGACCCTGGAATAGGGAAAACATCGCTAGCTTTTGCGATAGCTGGTACAACAAAACTCCCGTTCATCGCTTTGAACGCCACCACCTCTGGTAAAAAGGATGTGGAAGAAGTAGTCGGAGAGGCGAGAATTAGTGGAAAGGTTATCTTATTTTTAGATGAAATTCATCGCTTTAATAAGCTTCAACAGGACACCCTTTTACCTCATGTGGAAAATGGATCGATAATATTAATTGGTGCTACAACCGAAAATCCATTTCATGACGTAAATCCAGCGATAAGGTCACGCTGTGGGGAAATTAAACAATTAAAACGGCTTACTACAGAAGATATTTACATCCTCCTTCAACGAGCACTTAAAGACAAAGAAAAAGGCTTAGGAAAGATACCAATCCAAATTAGTGAAGAGCAACGAATACGTATTGCCGAGGCAACAAATGGAGATGCAAGAAAGGCACTTACCCTGTTAGAATCCACCGTTTTTGCAAGCTTTGAAGAGGACGGTGTAACCGTAGTCAGCGACTCTATTCTTAACAGCTTAATAGATAGAGTAGGAGTCTTTGGAGATAAAAAGGGTTCCCATTACTATAATCTACTCTCTGCCTTACAGAAATCTGTCCGAGGCAGCGACACAGATGCGGCCTTATATTATTTAGCGCACTTATTAGAAAATGGAGATCTGGTTGCTGTATCTCGTAGACTGCTAGTCATGAGTTATGAGGACATCGGTCTAGCTAATCCTTCCGTTGGTCCTCAAGTATTAGCCGCTGTTCAAGCAGCAGAAAGGCTTGGATTACCTGAAGCACGAATCCCTCTCGCCAATGCAGTAGTGTTGATGTGCTTATCAGAGAAATCAAATTCTGCCTATCTAGCATTAGACGCAGCCATCAATAGCATTCATGAGGGAGTAACAGGTGAAATACCAAGCCATCTCAAGGATACACATTATGCAGGAGCAAAAGAGCTTGGACATGGTGGTTATGTTTATCCACATGACCATAAAATAGGTACCTTTGGAGGGTGGGTCAACCAAAGCTATTTACCAGATAACTTAGTCGGCACAAAATTCTATACTCCTATTGAGGCGGGAGAAGAAAAGCGTTTGGCTGGCATTTATAATCGATTAGAGGAATTTAAAAAGAAAGATAATGAAAGAAAATAAAAGATAACGAGTAAGTATAAGACTGGCATTTGCTTACTCGTAAAAAGATTTATATTCAAAAAAGATATATCTTTTTTGAATATAATTTCCCAGGAAATGTAAATATTATTCTAAAATAAGGAATTGCCCTTCATTCCTTTTGGTCAAGAAGCATAAAAAAACACAACAAACAGGTAACGGAAGCATTTCTCGTTACCTGTTTGTTGTGTTTGGATTTGAATTATCTTACACGCCCATTTTTCTACGTGTATTACTAACCTTCTTCGTTTGCTGACTTTTTGCCTTTTGGTTTGTTGCTTGCATATTCCCTTTTGCATTATTACCTGTTGCCTGGTTTTTCTTTTCTTCTAGTCGAAGCTTCACTGCTTCTTGAAGAGACATTTTCTTTTTGGGCTCTTGTTGGTTTGATGTTTCTGTCATCCTTTTCCACCTCACATACTTGTCTTTACTTAAGTATAAGTGATGTGGTAAAAACTGCAACTATTACTGAACACGATTTATCTGAATATCTTTTAAAATATCATTAATTACCCAGCTTGCACAGATTAATCCTGCAACAGAAGGTACAAAAGCGTTAGAGGATGGTGGCATTTGGGCTTTACGGATTGTTGCATCCGGCTTCCCTACTGTTCCTACAACATCCTCCCGTACTATAATCGGACTCTCATCCGAGAATACTACTGGAATCCCTTTTCGGATGCCGTCCTTTCTTAGCTTTGTTCGAATTACTTTCGCTAGAGGATCAGTATGCGTCTTAGAAATGTCTGCAATTTTAAATCTAGTAGGGTCCATTTTGTTAGCCGCTCCCATACTAGATATGATCTTAATCCCTCGTTTCAGGCATTCCTTCATCAAATGTATTTTATAAATAATTGTGTCAGATGCATCAATTACATAGTCAATGTTCATTTCGAAGAATTTTTCATAGGTTTCTTCGGTATAAAACATATGCATATCGATTACCTCACAAGCTGGATTAATATCGGCGATCCTTTCCTTCATTACCTCTGATTTCGATCGTCCAATCGTTGAAATATATGCTACTAGTTGTCTATTAATATTCGTGATATCCACGTTATCCTTATCTACTAATAGTATTCTTCCAACTCCACTTCGAGCACATGCCTCCGCAGCAAATGAGCCAACACCACCAATACCGAGAATGGCTACTGTCTTATTTTTTAATAATTCGATACCTTCCTTGCCAACTGCAAGTTCATTTCTAGAAAATTGATGCAACATATGATAACACTCCATTTATATCAGTTTAGTGGGAATTAACTCATTAAAAAACCTCTAGCAACAGTTGCCAGAGGATTATAATAAAAGTTTGACGAATCCCAATCGTGCCGACTAATCAAAGCATATCGTTTTGAACCCGCACATAGCAGGTGGGTGCCCTCTTTATTATTTTTGAAGTCCCTCTGAAAGGGCATTTCATTAATAATAAAAGTAAAGCTCCCGACGATAAAAGTGTTCGGTCAAAACTGATTGGCATATAGCGAACACATCAGGATTCGTATTACTTGTATGTTACCACATCTTTTAAAGAACAGCAATTGTTTCACCATGCTATTATTTAACTATTCTGTTTATAGAAGATAGTCATATTTTCGTAAATATCCCACATGGCAAAAAATGTAAAAAGAAAAAATCTAAAACAACTAGTCCTACTTTGTCCTACTTTTGAATATCATTCATTGATACGACAAATAACGGAGGGCTATCTGTGAATTCTTTATTTACTTATTTTATATTGGGTGTATCATTGGCTGCACCAATTGGCCCAGTCAAAGCAACATTAATCAACACAGGAATTAAAAATGGGTTCTTTCATGCATGGTTTTTTGGTTTAGGTGCTATTGCAACAGATATCCTCTACATGTTGATGGTTTATTTTGGCGTAGGTCATTTCATTGACAATCCTGGGGTACAAACATTCCTATGGGCTTTTGGATTTTTTGTGCTTATGTATACTGGTATTGAAAACCTTTTAACAGTAAATAATATATCAATGGATTCAAAATATCGGAAGGTAGTAAGACTACGCCATTCCTTCCTGGCTGGCCTTCTAATGGCTATGCTTAATCCTTTAACCATATTATTTTGGTTAGGGATATACGGCTCTGTCTTAGTAGGTGGTTCAAGTACTATGTCTGGTCTTGAGGTAATATTATTAAGTGTTACGATTCTTTTAGGCATAACAGCAGTTGACCTATTTATGGCCTCTATTTCTAGCGGCTCTAGAAGATTTTTATCGACATCTTTACTTAAAACAATCTCCATTATTTCTTCTCTGTCTATGATCGGTTTTGGGATCTATTTCGGCATACAAGCTTATCATTCCTTATTTTAATTCAACCTATTCTTCATCCATATTAACTATTGCATAATTTCGCTTCTGAAAGGAGAACATACCCTTATTGAAAATAATAATGAGGTGTGTTTATGAGCAAGAAACATCGTCATAACGGAAAGAAAGCCTCCACTAAAAAGAGCAACCACTTCACCGTTACGAAAATGTGTATTTTAAGTCTCGCTTCGATTCCATTGGTCATGACGCTCGGGAACTCCATGTTAATACCTGTACTACCTATTTTAGAAAAAAAAGTGGATATTAGCTCGTTTCAATCAAGTATGATTATTACTAGCTACTCCATCGCAGCAATCATTCTTATTCCTGTTGCCGGGTATTTATCTGATCGAATTGGAAGAAAAGCAGTCATCCTCCCTAGTTTACTGTTAGCCTTAATAGGTGGATTGATTGCCGGCTTCGCTTCTTGGAAGCTAGATGATCCATTCACTTGGATTATTATCGGTAGAATCTTACAAGGGATAGGAGCATCTGGAGCGATGCCTATTGTCTTACCATTAGTTGGTGATATATACAAAGATGATGATGAAAAAACTAGTGCGACATTAGGAATTATTGAAACATCCAATACTTTTGGAAAAGTTTTAAGCCCTATATTAGGTTCTGCATTTGCTGCTCTCTTATGGTTCCTGCCATTTTTTTCAATTTCCTTCTTCAGCTTAATATCCATACTTCTAATTATGTTTTTTGTAAAACCTCCCAAGGAAAAAAGAAAACCCGATAAGCTAAAGGTTTTCCTTAGTAAGGTGAAGCATACTTTCAAGAAGGAAGGCAAGTGGCTACTCTCCATTTTTTTAAATGGAATTTTTGTCATGTTTGTTTTATTTGGAGTACTTTTTTTCTTATCCGAGGAATTAGAGAGAATTCATCATATAAAAGGAATAAAAAAAGGGTTTGTCCTTGCAATTCCGTTGCTTTTCCTTTGTATTGCTTCCTTTTTGACAGGAAGAAAGATTCAAGGCAAGCTAAGCTCGATGAAGAAAATTATGGTAGTTTCACTAGCTTTAACCTCAATAAGTGTCATTTTTGTTGGATTTGTGAAAGATAAACTGATCCTCCTGCTCATTGTTACCAGTATTTTAGGAGTGGCGATTGGGGTACTGCTTCCCGTATTAGATGCACTTATTACTGAAAATATTAAAAAACAGCAACGAGGAACGATTTCTTCCTTTTATAGCTCTGCACGCTTTATAGGAGTAGCAGCTGGCCCGCCAGTAGTTTCTCTGGTCTTAGATAATTTCTTAAATGGACTATACATCACTTTTAGCGTAGCTGGTCTTATTCTCCTGTTTATGGTGATAAAATTTATTAACGTAGAAGAATTAGAAAAAAGGAAAAAGGCTTTATAGTTAAAAACTAATTGTAATAATCTAAAAAGAGGTATCCCATAAGCTAAAGTCTTATGGGATACCTCTTTCTTCTCCTTTATTTGGAATTTAAGCTATAGAGTATCAACAATATGCCAGCAAATAAGCATACAATCTTTGTCATTGAAACCTTATCTGCTAAGCCTACTAACCCGATTCCTGTCGTAACAATTAAGATAGTAGGTCCAACTAGAGCAAGAAGGGAATTAATATAAAGAGCCTTTTCTAAGTCATTGAATTTTAACATGAACATTGCAGCGGTTATCTCTATGCTCCCTGATATCATTCGTAATGCAATGATAAACAATAGTGCTTTTTCAATAACTACAATCATCCTCCCAAATACAATAGATAAACTATCATATGTGAAAGCATGTCTTATATATGTTTAAAGAAAGCTTACAAAAATAAACAGTGCATTGGTTAGTAACTCCAAAAGAAATATTTGTAAGTGTTCTAAACTTTAATCAGACCTCACGGTTCTCCGCTGCGTCGGACGCTTTCCGTGGGGGCGTGGTAAGCCAGCACCCATCGCTTACGCGCGTGGTTGTGCTGTCTTTCCTACCACCTTGCTCCCACTGGAGTCGCCGACGCTGCTCCGAACCAGTAGGTTTGCTACTAAAAGCAAATTTAATAAATTATGTCTTAAATAAAATAGAACATGTTGCTATTAGAGGATTTACTAAAATAAGAAACACTACTTATGGTTCTATAAGGTAGTTAGCATTAGTGCTCTTTGATCGGAACTGACGCTGCCATTAGTGTAGGATTCTTATAAATAAATTTTGTTTGGAAGTGGAGAAAGATAGTATTTCTGTAATATCACTTCACCTTATTATAAAATAACCAATTGTTTTTGCTACCCTCAGGGCATGCTTTTCACAGGAAGCCTACACGATGTTGGTCAGGAAAACGTTGTCACTCGATATTGTAACTTTAGGTTCATTACCAAAAGCCAAGGATGACGTATTAGAAAAAGTTGATTGAAGTGTCGGCTGGCGACTCCTAGGGGATAAGCGCGTGCGGAAAATCCAATTGTTTCGGAAGCATCCGAAACAAGATGGAAAACTAAGAACGGCACATCGTGTGCCAACGTTTTCCTGAACAACATCCTGTTGTCCCGAAGCCGCGCCCCCAGGAAAGCGTCCAGCCAGAACGGAAATCAACACCATTTTTGTTTTTAGTGTTTCTTACAAATAAGCCACAACTCCACACTTACGCATGAGGCAATATTGTCTCGATTCTCATTCTACTTCTGTAGGAGTCAACGAGGATACTCCAAACAAATAGAATTTCCTACTAACAATAATTACTATACATAACCAAATTTAGCGAGGATTAGCTTAATGCCAACACCGTTCTGTTTAAGGGTAAGGAACAAAATAAAATAAATAAGAAGCACTTATGGTTCTATAAGATGCTAAGAACATAAGTACTTCTTATTTTTGATTCTTTTCAACCTGATTTTTAAAGCATTCTTATTTTAGCTTTAAATTTAATTCCTCTAGTTGAGCCTCCGCTACTGGGCTAGGAGCTTGTGTTAGTAAACAGCTTGCACTAGCAGTTTTAGGGAAGGCAATTGTATCACGAAGATTTGTTCTGCCGGATAATAGCATTACAAGACGGTCAAGTCCAAATGCAACTCCACCGTGTGGAGGTGTGCCATATTCAAATGCTTCTAATAGGAACCCGAATTGAGCTTTTGCTTCTTCCTCTGAGAATCCTAGCACCTTAAACATTTTTTCTTGAACCTCTGTTGAATAAATTCGTAGTGATCCCCCGCCTAGCTCATAGCCGTTTAAAACAAGGTCATATGCCTGTGCTCTTACCTTACTTGGATCAGTTTCTAGGTATGGCAGGTCCTCATCCGCTGGTCGTGTAAATGGATGGTGGGCTGCATAGTAGCGGCCTTCTTTCTCGTCATATTCAAATAATGGCCAGTTGACAACCCATAGGAATTCAAAACGACTTTCATCAATCAAGGATAGATCTTTCGCCAATTTAAGACGAAGTGCACCTAGTGCGTCAGCAACAACAGATTTTTTATCTGCTACGAATAGCAATAAGTCTCCAGATTCACCTTCTAGCTTGTTCATTAAGGCTACTGCTGACTCTCCTTCGAAGAACTTAGCAATCGGTCCTTTAAGTCCTTCTTCATCCACCTTCAGCCACGCAAGACCTTTTGCACCGTATCTACCGGCATACTCTCCAAGCGCATCAATATCCTTACGAGAATACTTTTCCGTTGCTCCTTTTACATTAATCGCTTTTACCTGTCCACCATTTTCTACTGCGGATGCAAAAACCTTAAAGGAGCTGTCCTTTACTAGCTCTGAAAGGTCCTGTAGCTCTAACCCGAAGCGTACATCCGGTTTGTCAGAACCAAAGCGATCCATCGCTTCATCGTAATCCATCCGAGCGAAAGGAATAGAAACATCGATTCCTTTTACATCCTTCATAATTTTTTGCATCATGCGCTCATTCATTTCCATGATTTCATCGATTGATAGGAAGCTCATTTCCATATCGATCTGTGTAAACTCAGGCTGACGGTCAGCACGTAAATCTTCATCACGGAAACAACGAGCTATTTGATAGTATTTCTCAAAACCGCCTACCATTAATAATTGCTTAAACAGCTGTGGGGACTGTGGAAGCGCATAAAACTCTCCATCATGCACACGACTTGGTACAAGATAGTCACGTGCACCTTCTGGAGTAGACTTAGTCAGGATTGGTGTCTCCACCTCAATAAACCCTTCGTCATCTAAGAAGCGACGAACTGTTTTTG
Source organism: Psychrobacillus sp. Z16_25 (assembly GCF_056856695.1). Taxonomy (NCBI): domain Bacteria; kingdom Bacillati; phylum Bacillota; class Bacilli; order Caryophanales; family Bacillaceae; genus Psychrobacillus; species Psychrobacillus sp. Z16_25. The sequence continues at coordinate 109,648 of NZ_JBXEOV010000007.1, forward strand.
TTATATCTGAACGCATTTTAAACGTGTCGTACATTACAGGTCTTCTTAAATCTAGATAACGATATTTTAATCTTATATCTTCCCCAGCATCTGTTTGATTTTCAATAGCAAAAGGTGGGTTTTTCGCTTCATTGATAATTGTTACCTCTGATGCATATACCTCAATTGCACCAGATGGCATATTTTTATTTACTTGGTTCTCTGCTCTTGCTACAACCTGTCCCTTTACCTGAATGATATATTCGTTGCGAAGCTTCTCTGCAATTTGTATAGCTGCCTCGGAGATTTCTGGGTTAAATACCACTTGGACTAAACCAGAGCGATCACGAAGGTCCACGAAGATAAGTCCGCCTAAGTCTCTTCTTTTTTGAACCCAGCCGATTAACTCAACCGATTGCCCAATATGTTGTTCATTTAATTCGCCACTTGTATGTGTTCTACTCATATTCTTATTCCTCCGATAACTTTTGTACTTCGCTTACTAAAGAGCTAAATGGAACTAGCTGCTGATTTCCTGTTGTTAAATCCTTTAACATAGCGCTTTGTTTTTCAAGCTCTTCGTCTCCTATGACGATCACCGCTTTTGCATGCAAGCGATCAGCAGATTTAAATTGAGCTTTTATTTTACGATTTAAATAATCGGTTTCTACAGAAATACCATTTTGTCTAAGCTCATAAGCAATTGATATAGCTTTGCTTTTTGCTGCTTCTCCCATAGAAGCTACATAAACATCAATAGAGGATTTATCGTCAAATGATATGCCCTCTGCCTCCATCGCTAACAAGAGACGTTCGATGCTCATTCCAAAACCGATGCCAGGCGCATCAGGACCACCAAGCTGTTCTACCAGCCCATTATATCTTCCGCCACCCGCTAACGTAGTAATTGCTCCAAAGCCCTCTGCCGCACTCATAATCTCAAAAGCAGTGTGATTATAGTAATCTAACCCTCTAACTAAGTTAGGGTCTACTTCAAACGGTATATTCAATAAAGTTAAGTATTCCTTTACCTTTTCAAAATAGCTAGCCGATTCTTCGTTTAAATAATCGGCTAAAGAAGGAGCTGCAACCATTAATGAGTGATTTCTATCTACTTTACAATCCAAGATTCTCAATGGATTTTTTTGTAGCCTGTTTTGACAATCAGAGCAAAACTCTTCAATATGTGGCTCGAAGTGATTGATTAACGCCTCTCTGTGCGCAATACGGCTCTCTGTATCTCCCAAGGAGTTAATAACTAGCTTTAATTTCTTTAAGCCTGCCTTTTGGTAAACAGACATTGCAAGGGAGATAACCTCTGCATCGATAGCTGGATCCATGCTGCCAATCGCTTCTACCCCAAACTGTACAAATTGACGATATCTACCTGCCTGTTGTCTTTCATATCGGAACATTGGTCCCATATAATAAAGCTTGACTGGTTGATCTGGATATCCAAACATTTTGTGCTCTACAAAGGAACGTACCACTGACGCAGTTCCTTCTGGTCTTAACGTAAGAGAACGATTCCCTCTGTCCTGAAATGTATACATTTCCTTTTGAACAATATCCGTTGTATCTCCTACCCCTCTTGTGAATAACTCTGTATGTTCAAAGATTGGAGTGCGTAGCTCACTGTAATGAAAAGCCTTGCATTGCTCTCTTATTAGCTCCTCTACCATCTGCCATTTTGGCGTTTCCGATGGAAGGGTATCTTGGGTTCCTCTAGGTAATTTTATGTCCATTTCTCTTCTTCCTCTCTCAATTTTGGCAGTAAACTGGAAAATATAAAAAAGCCCCCGCCCCTTGCATATTGCAAGGGACGAGAGCTAATAGTCAGCTTCCGCGGTTCCACCCTAGTTGGCCAAAATGTTTTGACCCTCTCATTACTGGATAACGGCCAGCTCCGTTTTTGCCTAATAAAGATATTATCTCTTTCGACAAAAATCCTCGCGAATGTTGTTCACCCTTTGTGCGATGTAGGAAAGCTTCCAGCCACGTCTTTCCCTCTCTTGCCATCCAAAGCAAAGAAGCTACTTTTTCGGTCATTGGTTATCTTAGTTTTTGATTATACTTTATCATAATGACGTTGAAGAAATAAGTCAACCTTTTTAAATAAAGAGTAGTAATTTTTTTTCTAACTATTTAAAATAGGTTTAGGAGGTGTTTCAATGAAAGATAAATTCATCCACAAAATGACAATATTTTTTCTATCCTTTCTACTTATTCTTCCTGCCATTGTTCAGGCAAACAACCAAGAGTATGTAGTAGACGTTGCCTCACTAAAGGTTCGATCAGGTCCAGGACTAACCTATAGTACTATTGGGGCTGTGGTGAAAAATGAGAAACTGAAGGTTGTTGGAAAAGAAAATGACTGGCTACAAATTGAGTATGGCTCTGGTACAGGCTGGGTTGCTAGCTGGTACACAACTGCACAGGCTCAAGAGCTTTCCAAGAAACAAATCGTTTCGAAAGTAAATCGTCTAAACGTACGAACACTACCTTCCACATCCGCTCCAGTTATTGGTCAACTCAATGAGGGAGATCAATACACCGCTGCTAAAACAGAAGGAGAATGGGTTGAAATTGACTTTCAAGGTCAATCAGGCTGGGTAAACAATACATATGTCACTATTATTGACCAAACTACCGAAGAAGATACAATACCAGCCGATACATCCGCTAAAACATTTACTATCTCAGTGGATACACTGAATGTAAGAACGAAACCCGATTTGTCCTCTAAAAAAATTGGACAAGTCCACAAGGGCGATTCTTTTGAAATTCTACAAATTGACCACCAATGGGTTCAAATCGAAGTATCCGGAAAAAAAGGCTGGGTATATAGTTTTTATGGAACAATAACAAATAAAGCTCCTTCTAATTCGCAAAAGCAGGAGAATATAACAATACTTTACAATGGAACAAATATCCGGTCTGATAGCTCAACATCAAGTGAAGTAGTTTATAGAGCATCAGCAGGAGAAATTTTTACGATAAAAGAAAAGACAAACGATTGGTATCAAATTGAACTTCCAGACAAGAGTACGGCCTATGTGGCAAGCTGGGTAGTATCTTCCGGTTCCTCTTCTGAGACAACAACCCTGAAAGAACCTACGAAAAAAGAGAGTCGGAAAAAAGGAACATTAAAGGGATTAACTATTGTTATTGATGCAGGACATGGTGGGAATGATAGAGGAACTACTGGAGCCTTAGGGACAGATGAAAAGGATATTACATTGAAGACTGCTGAACTATTATCGAGCAAGCTTCAAGCAGCAGGAGCCAATGTAATCATGACAAGAGAATCTGACGTATATGTGGACTTACGTAAGCGAGTTTCCATAGGTCACCAAGCTGGTGCTGATGCCTTTATCAGCTTACACTATGATGCTATCAATAATAGCTCCGTTCGAGGCTTCACTACCTATTACATGCATGGCTATCAAAATGAGCTAGCGAAGTATGTACACGACGGCTTAGGAAATATGATTTCCCTCAGGGACCGCGGTGTTCAACCAGGCAACTATCTTGTTCTACGAGAAAATAAACAAAGAGCTATTTTAATAGAGCTAGGATATCTCAGCAATCCTACAGAGGAACAGCATGTAACAACACACGCATTTCGTGAACAAGCTACCCACGGAATTTACAATGGGATTATCAACTATTTTGATAGTCTATTAGCTAAATAACACTCACAAGACAGAAAGAGAGCACTTATGATTCAATTGTTCAGTAAAGTGAATCATAAGTGCTCTTTATTTGCTTCGGGAAATACTGTATTATGCCTCTAACATGATTGTGACAGGGCCGTCATTTGTAAATGTTACGTCCATCATTGCTCCAAAGACTCCTGTTTCCACCTTAAAGCCCTTCGCTTTCAGCTTTTCATTAAAAAGCTCCCATAGTGGCTTCGCTTGCTCTGGTCTTGCAGCTTCTGTGAAGCTAGGTCTTCTTCCTCTTCTCGTATCTGCGTATAAGGTAAATTGAGAAACTGACAGAATAGAACCACCTACCTCCTCTAACGAAAGGTTCATTTTACCATCGTCATCTTCAAAGAGGCGTAAGGCTGCAACCTTATCAGCTAAATAAGTAATCTCTTTCTCTGTATCTGAACTGGTTATTCCTACCAGCAGTAAATACCCATGATCAATCTTTCCTGTTATATGGTTGTCCACCGTCACACTTGCATGCTTACAGCGCTGTAATAAAACTTTCATAACTGGCGCTCCTTTAATTAATGATACGTTGAACTGAATAGACATCAGGCAACTGTTTTATTCGATCCGCTACTTTGTTCAAATGAGCAATGTTGGAGATTAGAATAGATAGATGGATAGTTGCAATATCATTATCTGACTTACCACTAACAGCAACTATATTCGTTTTTGATTCATTAACCACCTGTAAAACCTCATTTAATAAGCCAGCCCGGTCAAAAGCAAATATCTCTATATCTACTTGATAATCCTTCTTCACATCGGCAGCGGCATGCTCCCATTCCACTTGTATGATTCGTGTATGAGCCTCTTCGTTTTGCACGTTCGGACAATCTGCTCGGTGAACAGATACCCCTCTCCCTTTCGTGATGAAGCCAACAATATCATCTCCTGGTACCGGACTACAGCATCTTGAAAGACGAATAAGAAGATTATCAATACCTTTAACAATTACCCCAGATTCAGTGACCTTCTTCGGAGAAGGAGAATTCATTTCTGTATGAATTTTCTCTAAAGCCTCTTCTTGATCACGAATTTTACGCATCTTTTCAGCTAAACGATTAACTACCTGCTGTGCGGTAATACCATTAAAACCGACAGCAGCATACAAATCCTCTTCACCGGCAAAAGCATATTTTTCACATACACGCTTAATGTTTTCAGGGGTTAGTACCTCTTTGACATCAAATTCCTGTGCCTTTATTTCCTTTTCAACTTGCTCTTTTCCTTTTTGGATATTTTCATCTCTCAGCTGTTTTTTGAAGAACTGCTTGATTTTATTTTTTGCTTGAGAGGACTGAGCAATGTTAATCCAATCTCGGCTAGGACCAAATGATTGCTTAGAGGTTAGCACTTCAACAATATCACCAGTTTTTAGCTTTGTATCTAGTGGCACCATCTTCCCGTTAACCTTGGCACCAATCGTCTTATTCCCGACTTCTGAGTGAACTCGATATGCAAAGTCAATCGGTACAGAACTAGCAGGAAGCTCGATCACGTCTCCTTTTGGTGTGAAAACATATACCATATCAGAGAATAAATCAAACTTTAATGATTCCATAAATTCCTCTGCATTAGAGGACTCTTGCTGGAACTCCAAAATTTCTCTAAACCAGGATAGCCTTGTATCCACTGTTTGAGTGCCAGAGTCAATCTTCTTCCCTTCCTTATAGGCCCAGTGAGCAGCAACCCCATATTCAGCAATATTATGCATTTCTTCTGTACGAATCTGGACTTCTAGCGGTTCACCATTAGGTCCTATCACAGTAGTATGGAGAGATTGATAAAGATTCTGTTTCGGCATTGCAATATAATCTTTAAATCTTCCTGGCATTGGTTTCCAAAGGGTATGAATGACACCTAGTACTGCATAGCAATCCTTAATACTATTCACGATAATTCTCATGGCAAGTAAATCATAGATTTCATTGAATTGCTTATTTTGTACTGCCATTTTGCGGTAGATGCTATAGATATGCTTTGGTCGACCAGAAATATCAGCATCTATTTCCATTTCATTCAGCTGCTTCTTAATATCGGTCATCACATCATTTAAGTATGACTCCCGCTCCGTACGTTTTTTCTTCATAAAGTTAACAATACGATAGTATTGCTGTGGATTTAAATAACGTAAAGCAGTATCTTCAAGCTCCCATTTCACAGCAGAAATTCCTAGGCGGTGCGCCAGAGGAGCAAAAATTTCTAGTGTTTCATTCGAAATACGACGTTGTTTTTCTTCTGGAAGGTGCTTAAGCGTCCGCATATTGTGTAAACGGTCGGCAAGTTTAATGAGGATAATGCGAATATCCTGTGCCATAGCAATAAACATTTTTCGATGATTTTCCGCTTGCTGCTCTTCCTTAGACATATATTTAATTTTTCCTAGCTTGGTTACCCCCTCCACAAGTAAGGCAACCTCCTCATTAAACTCTCTTACAATATCTTCTCTAGTGTACTCTGTGTCTTCTACTACATCATGTAAAAATCCAGCAGCAACCGTTTCAGGGTCCATTTGAAGATCGGCAAGAATTCCGGCTACTTGAATGGGATGTAAAATATATGGTTCTCCAGAATTACGAAATTGCTCCCGATGGGCGTGCTCTGCTAATTCATAGGCCTTTTTAACAAAGTCAACATGCTCTTTGTTCATATATCCGGAAACCGTATGAAAAACATCTTCTGCTGTTTTCACCTGATCTTTTGCCATGTCAACTCACCTTGTTTCATTATTTTTCAAAAATAGTATATAAGCTATATTTTATAAAAAAAAAGAGGGACTTGTAAAGTCCACCCTTCTATTGTATTACTAGCTCGAAAGCTTTGTCTCGTAAATTTACGGAAACAACAAACTAGTATTAGCTGTATTGCATTAATGTACGGATATTGTAATTCTTTAATTTCTCTCTACCATTTAGATACGTCAATTCGATAAGAAATGCGCAACCTACTACAACTCCACCAAGTTCTTCTACAAGCTTGATCGTTGCTTCAATCGTTCCGCCAGTAGCTAATAGGTCGTCCACGATTAACACACGTTGACCTGGCTTAACTGCATCTTTATGCATCGTTAAAGTGTCTTTTCCATATTCTAAACCATATTCAGCACGGATTACTTCACGTGGAAGCTTTCCTTCTTTACGAACTGGGGCAAAGCCAATTCCTAGTGCATAAGCCACTGGACAGCCAATGATAAAACCGCGAGCTTCTGGCCCTACAATAATATCTACATTAACTTCCTTTGCATATTCGACTATTTGGTCTGTTGCATATTTATATGCTTCACCATTATCCATAATAGTGGTGATATCTTTAAATCGAATGCCTGGTTTTGGCCAATCCTCTACAATTGTTACATACTTCTTTAAATCCATGTTTGCTCCTCCTCAGGAACGGTTTGCACTGCTATACGCTCTTCAAACCATTGTTTCAACTCTTTGTATGGTGCGTACAAAAGCTTTTGCTCTAGGTCAATCTGCTTTGCACGCATGCGATAGGCCGGTGCCTTTGATAAGTCTTGCTTTTCGACATTCTCATTGACCGCCAACACTCCATTTTCTATTTTAACAAAATTTAACTCAAAAAACACCTTTGACATGAAATTTATTGTTTGCTGATTCCAGCCTGTATGTTTTGCCAGCTGATGAACATGTGTTTTCAAATCAAAGACTCCTCTTTTCTTTAGAAAAGAGTAATACCATTTAAATTGCTCTCTAGTAGGGATTCCTTCAAAATAACTAGAACTATCAACATAAAAATGAGCATAGATTCGCTTCCAAGGGTAGGCTCTTAATAGCTCCGTTAAGTTTTCCTCCGAGGCTGGCATATCTAATAAACAAATATATTGTTGCTCCGACACTTTTAATTGATTAAACATGCAAATTGGTTCAGAAATAACAGATTGGAAATAATCCATCATCTCCTTGTGAAAGCATACAAATACAGTTTCCTCTGTTGGGATGTTTGGCAACCAGCGATTAATTTGTTTAATACCTCGCACGTCAAATAACTGCCAATCGTCTGTTTTGGCATCTTGAATCATCAGCTGTGGTTTTTTTCGGCCGTTCCATTCATTTATTTGCAAGTCTCCAATAAAAGATAGCTTAGCAGATGGGGAGATTTCGTCCGCAAGATTCCCTTTTCCAAAGCCTATTGCATCCAACAATACAGCATCCTGTGAAAGCTCTATTTTCAAGTGATCTTGGTTAGAGCCGATTTTTCGAACAGAGGCTACCTCCACATTCTCTATGCAATACACAGGCTTCGCAAAATCCATTCCAAACGGAGCGAGCTGCTGAATAGCTTGAATAGATTCCGTTGAAATTTCATGCATTTCTACAGGAACATCTATTGTAATAACCGGGATCAGGTGCTCTTCCTCTAAACATTCCATCGCTTGTCTGTTCATTCGAGTTTTAAAAATCTCGACATTTTCTAGCGGCAGGGTCATCCCAGCTGCCATCGGGTGACCACCAAAATGAGGTAGGATATCGCTGTTTTTCGCGAGCTCTTTGTACATATGGAAGCCCTCTATACTACGAGCGGAGCCCTTCGCAATTTGTTTTTCTGTATCGTAGCCCAAGACAATAGCAGGACGATAATATTTTTCTACTAGCTTGGATGCCACAATTCCTAACACACCAGGATTCCAGCCTTCTTTTCCTACCACTATTACACAAGGGCCCTTGACATCATATTCGGTCTCAATCAGTTCCATTGCTTCCTCTGTTATTTGCTTTACAATTACTTGTCTTTCTTTATTTTTGTCCTGGAGTAAACTAGCAATTGCCAACGCCTCATGTGGATCCTCAGAAAGAAACAACTGTACACCCGGTGCAGCCTCTCCTAGTCTCCCAATTGCATTGATTCGTGGTCCAAACATAAACCCGACTGTTTCTTCATTAATGGTGGATACTTCCACCCCACTTACATTTGCCAAGGCCTCTATTGCGATAGAATCAGTTTGGCGCATTTGTTTAACACCTTGTTGAACAAAATATCTATTTTCTTCTGTAAGTGAAACTAAATCTGCAATTGTACCTATTGCAACCAAATAGAATAACTCTTTTGGCATCTCTCCAAGCAAGGCATGTGCTACCTTAAAGGCAACTCCGACTCCGGCTAAATGCTTGAACGGATATTCATCGCTAAGTGCTGGATGAATAATAACATCAGCCTTTGGTAGTTCTTCCCCTGGCTCATGATGATCCGTTACGATGACGTCCATACCAAGACTCTTTGCGAATTCAATTGGCTGATGTCCAGAAATTCCGTTATCCACAGTAATGATTAGTTTTACTCCTTCATCAAATGCCTCTTGAAATAATCTTTCACAAGGTCCATATCCATCTATGAAACGATTTGGAATTTTATATATTACATCAGCCCCTAAAGACTGAAGTGTCTTCATCATCACCGTGGTGCTTGTTATACCATCTGCATCATAATCACCATAGATACATATTTTTTCATTAAGTTCTATTGCAGCATTCACTCTCTGCACCAAATCCTCCATACCTGTTAGTAGGAAAGGATTATGTATATGTTCTTCATTTATAAATAAAAATCGTTTCGCATCTTCTACTTGATGAAAACCTCTTGAAACGAGTACTTTTGCGCACACTCGTGGAATAGAAAGTGCGCTTTCTAATTCATTCACAAGCTGTTCCTCTGGTCGAGAGATTCTCCACCTTTTCTGAGACTGTATCACGCTATCACATCCTTCAATCTATTATAACCTATCCCGTCAAGAACGAAAGCACCTATGATTGGTAAGTTAATTTGCTAGGTTTAATGGATTAAGGTCAAATGTTGATGGCTTTTAATAAACTCCTTTGATCTCCATTGCTGCCGGACGCTTTCCGTGGAGGCCAACAGGATGTTGGTCAGGAAAACGTTGTCACAAGATGTGACGACCTTAGTTTTCCTTCCTTACCTTCACTCCTCTTAGTCTGGATCCTTCCCGCACGGGTGTTCCTTACGCTTTTCTTTCGTCGCAAATAACATTTGCTTTTCCCGCAGGAGTCTGCCACCCTCAATTCCAATCAACTCTCTATAACCAATGAGAATCCCAACATTTTTATATACATCTTCGGTCATATAGGTGTTTTATAGTGCACAAATCTACTTTTTATAGATTGTTCCTAGTCAGTTTTAAAAAAAGTGTAATCTTTTGCATTTATATAGATACCACCAACAAATATTGTAGAAATCGATTTATTTCACTATCATCGTAACCAGGCCTGCGGAATACATTAGCAATACAAGAATAAATATCTTGTACGAGCACCTTCACCTCCTCACATCCCGAATGCAAAATAAAAAACCTGAGCGCACCTAAGTGAACCCAGATTTTCTACTTATTAAACTACAGGCTCATCTGAACCCCATGTTTTTTCTTCTTTTTTCACATCAATTCCACCAGATTTACGTAGCTGTTTAACCTTTAGGTCATACCATAGCTGTGCACCGATGAATATAGATGAGTAAGTTCCTGCAATTAAGCCGATCAACAATGCAATAGAGAAATTGCGAATGCCTTCTGCACCAAATAGTAATAAAGCAACTACCACAAAGATGACTGTTAAAACAGTATTTACAGAGCGTCCTAACGTTTGACGTAGTGATTTATTCACAACCTCAGCAAGCTCAGCTTCGGATGTAATAACCTTACTTCGATGTAGATTTTCTCGTATACGGTCAAATGTAACAATCGTATCATTAATTGAGTAACCAACAATGGTTAGAACTGCTGCAATAAAGGTTATATCTACCTCTAGTCTCAAAATACTGAAGATGGCAACCATTAGGAAGGCATCATGCAGTAAGGATACGACGGATGCTAGTCCCATTCTCCACTCAAATCTAAATGCTACATAAATAACAATACCTATTGCAGCAAATAGCAATGCATACATTGCATTTTGAGCTAATTCACGACCAACTGTAGGAGAGACTGTATTTATACTTGGCTCAACACCAAATTCAGCCTTTAATTCTTCTTTTAAAGTATTGATTTCTTCTTGGCTAAAATCTTCTTTATATCGAACTACAGCGGTTTCGCTTTCATCTCCAGAGATAACAATATCTTCAGAAGGATGCCCGATACTTTCAATCTTTTCAGCAACAATACTTTGAGTTAAAGCTTGCTCAGATTGAATTTGGACACGTGTTCCTTGTGAAAAGTCAATCCCTAGATTTAGCTTGAATACACTTAGAATAATGATTCCAGCTACCGTTAAAACGATGGAAGCAATGTAGAAGATTTTTCTACTATGCACAAAATCGAAGCGATCGAATTTCGTTGTTAGGTCAAGTGTATCTACCTCGTCTTCAACTGGGTGCATCTTCTTCTTCGGTATACCAAACCAGCCAGGCTTGTTATCAAAGTATCCACTATTCACTAATAGACTTAGTAAAATACGAGATGCCCAAACTGCTGTAATAAATATTACCAAAATACTTATAATCAATAACGTAGCAAACCCTCTTACTGAGCTTGTACCAAAGTAGAAAAGAACAACCGCTGCAAGTAAGGTAGTAATATTTGCATCTAAAATTGCAGTGAAAGATGATTTAGCACCTGTATCAAAGGCTTTCTTCACTGACTTACCTACTCTAAGCTCTTCTCTTATTCTTTCATAGGTTAGGATATTCGCATCGACTGCCATACCTACCCCAAGAACAATCGCTGCAATACCAGGTAATGTTAGTACTCCGTTAATCCAATCAAAAATCAATAGAATCAAGTAAATATAAACACTTAAAGAGATAACTGCTACTACTCCAGGTAGGCGATAATAGAAAATCATAAAGATAAAGATTGCCGCTACCCCGATGATACTAGCTAATACGGTACTATCTAAAGCCTGTTCGCCAAACTGAGCTCCAACAGAAGTCGAATAAATTTCTGTTAATTTGACAGGTAATGCCCCTGCATTTAAAATTCCTGCTAAGCTTTTTGTTTCTTCTACTGTAAAGGAACCAGAAATTTCTACACTGTCTGAATTGATTGTTTGACTAACAGTTGGATTAGAGATAAATTTTTGTTCTTCTGGAGGTTTTACCACTTCTGCAGCGTAAGAATCTACACCTTCTTCAAAATCCAGCCAGATAATTAACACGTTGTCTGGAAATGGTCTTGATGAAATCTCGGAAGTAATTTGTCCAAACTTATTGGCATCCTTCAATTGGAGTGTTACAATTGGCTGACCGTTTTGGTTAAACTCCGCCTTTGCTCCACCCTCTTTTAAATCATTTCCATCTAACATAACGACATCGTTAGAATCTCGGAAAGTTAAGTTAGCTTGGGTAGACAGAAGCTCTCTAGCTGAGTTTTGGTCTTCTACTCCCGCCAGCTGAACTCGGATACGATTTCCATCCTCGATTTGTATACTAGGTTCGCTTACACCGATAGAATTGACCCTACTATTTAATGCTTCCGCAGTATCCGTTACAATATCGTCGGTAATTTCAGGGCTTTCTTCATTTAGTTGATCAACCTCGTATAAAACCTCAAAGCCTCCCTGCAAATCAAGTCCTAATTTAATATTGTTTAGAACTCCACCAACTGTCGGACTAATCGTTCCAGCAAACACTACGATGAGTAATAAAAACGCGACTATGCGTCCTCTAGTTTTCATATGTACTATTTCCTCCTATGATAACGCTAAAGACCTTTGTTCAAGGACAGTTAGTGTTGATAATACCTCTCTATTTTTCCATAAAGCAACAAGTTAATTATGAAACAGGAAAGGCTTACTGTCAAATGGCTATTCTATTCCTTTTCCTCTTCTGCTTCCGCTTTTTTAGGATTTAACAAAACCTGTAATTCCTCATGATTAATTTCTGCGAACCAATTTGATGACCTATAATTCTCAATCTGCTCAAAGGTCATGTATTCAGCAGGGGTTAAAGACATGATATCGTTCACGATTTGATGTAAAGAAATAGAACTAACCTCTTTTTTGCGCCATTTCTTGTGCACAAGATATTTCCATAGGTCCATTTCATTTACGGTGTCATACTGATAAACTTTAAACTCGTTCTTTTTACTTTCTAATGCTGGCAGTACGTGGGTATAAATATCATTGTGTAAGTTTTCCAAAATACCGCACCTCTTTATAGAATAATGTACTTAGCAATCTCATATTGTTATTGTAAACGAAGTTCCTGTATTTGAGAAGGAAGTGTTTATTTGTCAACTTTTTTAAGAGGCTCAATGGTTTTAATGGTTGCCATTTTTTTGTCCAAGTTCTTAGGTTTTATTTATCGTATGCAATTTGTTCGACTTACAGGGGAAGAAGCAGTTGGTATCTATAGTGCTGCCTATCCAGCATTTATCTTCTTCCTATCTATTATTCAACTAGGTATTCCAATTGCCATCGCTAAAATTATTGCTGAGCTTCGGACAAGGAATGCAGTAAACCAGTATTTTTCGGTTATTCGAACATCCATTATTGTAACCGTCATCACCCTGATTGTTTTTACACCAATTTTTATCTTGGTAACACCTCTCATCTCAAGCAGCCTACTTAAAAATGAAGCAATCACCATGACACTATATATATCTATTGCTATTATTCCAATCGCAGCTGCTGGAGGAATCTTAAAGGGCTTCTTTCAAGGGATTGCTCGACTAGAAGAAACCGCAATTGCTCAATTGATGGAACAGGTTGTAAGAATTGTATTAATCACTTTTGCTTTACCTTTCTTTTTGACCTCTTCTACGCCACAGGAAGCGGCTGCATATGCTATGCTCCTGGCATTAATTGCGGAAGCGGTTGCGTTTATTTATTTGAAATGGAAGTATGACAAGTGGAAAAAAAAGCAAACCCATACGAAACCAAGCAAATCCTATCCTCTAACCCCAATGATGTCTATTGCATTACCATCCTCAGGGAGTAAGCTTTTTGGATCTTTTACATGGTTTTTAGAACCAATTATTTTCATCAAGGCATTGGCCATAACTGGGATGACAGCTGTAGCAGCAACGACACTCTACGGAGTAATTTCAGGAGTACTTATCCCATTACTACTATTTCCGTCCTTCATTTCCGCAGCTCTCTCGATTGTGCTGATTCCAGCGGTAAGTGATGCCTATGCAAGGAATAATTTTGTGCTATTGAAGGAAAGAATTCATTTATCCTTAAAATTCTCCACGCTTACTGGGTGTTTCGCTGCGACTGTCTTTTATCTTCATGGCGGGGATCTAGTGTCTGCTCTTTTTCATGTAGAGAATGTTGACACTTACATGAGAATCTTAGCTCCAATCTTTTTCTTTTATTACATTCAAAGTCCGCTATTCTCAATCTTGCAGGCTTTAAATAGCTCAAACACTGCTTTTTTAAACTCTCTTTATGGTGGAATCGGCAAGCTGCTCCTATTATTTTTCTTAGCGTCTCAGCCAGCCATCCAAGAAAAAGGAGCAATCGTTGCGATTGGATTTGGAGTACTTATTACATCCTTCTTACATATCGCTTCCTTGAAGGAAAAAAAAGAAGCGCAAATCGGCTTCTCGTTTTTCGCTCTACCTTATGCTGTTTTCTTGCTTACGATCATTGGAAGACCCCTGCTTTATCAAATCGGACAACAGCCACTAATAATTGATTGCCTCATTACGCTAGTAATCTTAATAATCGGCCTCGCTCTTTTTGGTCAAATAAAACGCAAAGAACTTCGCATCATATTTAATATCGCAAAAACAACGAAAAATAAATTTTAATGCTCTAATTTCAACTGAATATACAACTCATCATTCTCATAGCTGCAGTAAAAAATATTTTCTACATTCTGCACAAGCTTTTTCTCTAGCTCTTCTCTAAGCCATTTTTCGCTCTTTCCAATAATTCTTAAATGGTTTTGCTGGATGTCCCCATCTAGGATTAAAGGGTAAACGTATTGCTCTTCCTCCTTCTTGAAGACGGAAAGATTTCCAGAAGGCTCTAAAAAAGCAGTTTCTACTGACTGAATGGATCCTACTTGCTGTTCTCTCAGCTGTTGCAGCAAGTCATCTAGATTATAACGTTGCTTTCTCATTTCCTTTTCCATGATGACGCCATTCTTTATAATCAGAGAAGCATTACTTTCCAGCAGGTCTCTAAATCTTTTGTATTTCATCGTCAGATAGGAAACTGATACTTGAATAATTAGTAGGATAACCATTGGAATAATTGCCTGGATGAAATCTGTTTCTGGGTCATCCAAAGAAAAGCTAGCTATTTCAGCAATTAATAGGAAAACTACCAAATCAAATATACTAAGCTCTCCAACCTCTCGCTTGCCCATTAGACGAAAGATGACTAATATTAACCAATATAATATAAAGGTTCTACCAATAATTATAAGTATATCCATCATAGGACTCACCTCTAGCATAGTGTTCCCAATGAAAAAGAACTTACTCATAAAGAGTAAGTTCTTTTTTTAGTTGCTTATTCAGTAATAACTCGTCCAATTGCGACACGCTCAAATTGCAAGCGAGTACCATCAGCAACAGTCACATACACCGTTGTATCGTCGATAGCATCTATTGTACCGTGTAGACCACCAACAGTGATTACTTTGTCTCCACGTTTTAAGCTATTTTGCATTTCTGCAGTTGCTTTTTGACGTTTTTGTGCTGGTCTAATAATAAAGAACCACATTACCGCAAACATAGCGATAATAGGCAACAATCCCACTAGTGTTTCCATGAATAATATTTCCCTCCTTTTTACTCTCTATACAGTATACAAGAATCAAAAGTTTTTTGCATTCGGTTTATTATAACCATACTCTTCAAAAAATTCTTCTTTAAAGTCTAATAAGCGGTCTTCTCGAATTGCTTGACGTACATTTTCCATTAATTTCATCAAGAAATGAAGGTTATGATACGATGCTAAGCGCAATCCGAATGTCTCATCTGCCTTAAATAAATGGCGTAAATAAGCACGTGAATAATTTTTACAAGTATAGCAATCACATTTCTCATCAATCGGACCAAAGTCACGAGCATAAGCTGCTCCCTTTATAACAAGACGTCCCTTATGTGTGAAGAAAGTGCCGTTTCGAGCAATACGAGTTGGTAGTACACAATCGAACATATCCACTCCACGTATAGAGCCATCTATTAAGGAGTCTGGTGACCCTACTCCCATTAGATATCGTGGCTTGTTTTCAGGCATTAACGGAGTAGTAAAATCAAGCACTCGATTCATGACATCCTTTGGCTCACCAACAGATAAACCTCCAATCGCGTATCCTGGAAAATCAAGAGAAATTAAATCACTTGCAGATTGTCTGCGAAGCTCCTCATACTCTCCCCCTTGAATAATTCCGAATAGCCCCTGTTTTTCCGTATTTGTATGAGCAGTCAAGCATCGCTCTGCCCATCGTGAGGTACGTTCTACTGATGCTTTCATGTATTCAAAGCTTGCTGGATAAGGTGGGCATTCATCAAATGCCATCATGATGTCCGAGCCCAATGCATTTTGGATTTCCATTGATTTTTCAGGACTTAAAAAGAGCTTGTCTCCATTTAAATGGTTACGAAAATGTACTCCCTCTTCTTCGATTCTACGCATATCACTTAAACTAAAGACCTGGAAGCCACCGGAATCTGTTAAGATTGCTCGATCCCAATTCATGAATTTATGAAGACCGCCAGCTTCTTTTATAATGTCGTGACCTGGGCGAAGCCATAGATGATAAGTGTTACTTAGTATAATCCCAGCCTTCATCTCTTTAATTTCCTCAGGAGCCATCGTTTTAACTGTTGCCTGTGTACCCACTGGCATAAATGTAGGCGTTTCAAAAGATCCATGTGGTGTATGCACAATCCCTAGACGCGCTCCAGTTTGCTTATCTTTTTTAATCAATTCATATGTTATAGCAGTCATTTAATAATTCCTTCCTTTTATAAACATTGCATCTCCAAAGCTAAAGAAACGATAACGTAAATTCACTGCTTCTTTATATGCATCTAAAATAAAACCTCTCGATGTTAGAGCACTAACCAGCATCACAAGCGTGGATTTAGGAAGATGGAAATTAGTAATCATCCCATCTATACAAGAAAATTCATAGCCAGGATAAATAAAAATAGACGTCCAGCCACTATCCTCTTGTAGTTCTCCATTAAACTTGCTAGCAACCGTTTCTAAAGTTCGTGTAGAGGTTGTCCCAACGGCTACAACCTTTCCACCGTTTTTCTTTACATTATTAATAAGGTCTGCCGTTTCTTTCGTTATACGATAGAATTCTGCATGCATTTCATGGTCATCTATAGAATCTACGCTTACTGGACGGAAGGTTCCTAGACCTACATGCAAGGTCACAAAAGCAAGCTTCACTCCCTTTGCCTGAATCTTTTCAAGCAGATCTTTTGTAAAATGAAGTCCCGCAGTTGGCGCTGCAGCGGATCCCTGCTCTTTGGCATATACCGTTTGATAACGATCCTTATTCTCGAGCTTTTCATGGATATAAGGAGGAAGTGGCATTTCTCCTAGCTTATCCAAAATTTCAAAAAACACACCGGAATATTCAAATCGAAGAATTCTCCCTCCGTGCTCCTTCACACCAATACATTCAGCAACGAGAAGACCTTCACCAAAAACAATTCTTGTGCCGATTTTTACTCGTTTTGCTGGTTTGACAAGCGTCTCCCATTCGTCTCCCTCTAGTTGGGTTAGCAACAATACCTCAATATTGGCACCAGTATCCTCCTTAACCCCCATCAAACGAGCAGGCATTACCTTCGTGTCATTTAGGACAAGGCAATCTCCCTCATGTAGCTCATCAATAATGGAAGCAAAAGTGGTATGGGACAGCTGGTTATTTGGGTAATCAGCCACAAGTAGTCGACTGCTTGTTCTATCCTGTAAAGGTGTTTGTGCTATTAATTCTTCTGGTAATTCAAAATCAAAATCTTCTACTCGCACATTAAGACCTTCCTTTTTTATTCATTTCATCTAACAATGGTATTCCTAAATGTTCGTATGCTAGTGGTGTCACAATCCTACCTCTAGGAGAACGTTGGATAAAGCCGATTTGAAGAAGATATGGCTCATACACATCCTCTATCGTGGTGGATTCTTCACCAATACTAGCAGCAATGGTATCTAGGCCTACTGGGCCGCCTCTAAATCTTTCAATCATCGAAATAAGCAGCTTATGGTCTATATGATCAATTCCCTTTGGGTCCACTTGAAGCAGTTCTAGAGCTTCGTTAGCAATCGGTAACGTTATATTCCCGTTTCCTCTTACCTGCGCATAGTCACGGACCCTCTTTAGTAGCCTGTTTGCAATACGCGGCGTCCCTCTAGACCGTCTGGCTATTTCACCTGCAGATTCGTAGTCGATGGATGCATTGAATAGCTCTGCACTTCTTTTTACTATAGAGGTTAATGCTTCCTCTTCATAATAATCCAGTCTCAGGAGGACACCAAATCTATCCCTTAGCGGAGCAGATAAAGAGCCGGCTCTCGTAGTAGCGCCAATTAGCGTAAAAGGTGGTAAATCCAATCGAACACTTCTAGCAGAAGGTCCTTTTCCTACCACAATATCTAAGCAAAAGTCCTCCATTGCAGGATATAAAACTTCTTCAATGGATCTGTTCAAGCGATGAATTTCATCTATAAATAATACATCACCAGGCTCCAGCGAGCTAAGAATAGCAGCTAAATCACCAGGCCGTTCTATTGCTGGACCACTAGTCATTCGAATTTGAACATTCATTTCATTTGCAATAACTGCAGCAAGTGTCGTCTTACCAAGACCAGGCGGGCCATATAATAGACAATGGTCTAGACTCTCACTTCTCATTCGTGCAGCTTCTATAAAAATGGCCAAGTTATGTTTAATTTTATCCTGTCCAATATATTGAGATAATAATTGAGGACGAAGCGACTGTTCAAAAGGCTCATCGTAATGAGAAGCCTCGCTTGATATAACCCTTTCTGACATACACAGTCCCTCCTCTCCTTATTTGCCGGAAAATAATAGCTGTAAGGCCTTTTTCATATATGCATCCGTAGTAGTTAAATCCTTGCTGTCTTTTAGGGTAGAGCGAATTTTAGAGAGCTCTCGCTCGGAATAGCCCAAGGCTGCAAGTGCAAGCATCGCTTCCTCTAGTTCATGATCGGACTCCTCTGAGAACAACGATGGCTCCACCTCTGTATAGTCTAATAATTCTATATCGATTAAGTCGTTTAGCTTTCCCTTTAAGTCAAGTATCATTTGACGAGCAGTCTTCTTTCCGACACCTGGAAATTTCACTAAAAAGGCTTCGTCTTCCCTCTCAATTGCTTGGATAACATGATTTGGTTCCCCACTCGCCAAAATAGCGAGAGCACCTTTAGGTCCAATTCCTGACACTAAGATTAACTTACGAAAAAGCTCTCTTTGTGGAAGTGTTGGAAAGCCCATTAACTGGTGTGCATCCTCTCTCACATGCAAATGGGTAAAAATCTGAATCACTTCTTCGCCTTTATGAAAAACAAAGGGGTTTGGGGTATATATTTGATAGCCGATCCCTTGCTGCTCTATTACCACATATTCTGGCGTCACTCTGGTGACCTGTCCTTTTATGTAATCATACATCTCAGTTTCTCCTCCATAATCTATCATTATTATAGCATATATACAAAGAAGGGACCTTCTGAAAAGTCATTTCCAGAGCCCCTTTGCTACAAGGATATTGCATTTCATGCGACATCTTAGGAATCTGCTACAAAACAAATATCAGCCAAAGAAAGAAGGGTGTTCCATAAGTATTCTACTTATGAGACACCCATTCTTATAATTTACTTAAATTATAGCACAACTTTGGCCAATTTGTTATAGCCTTCGTTGTATAAGGAACCAGTTGCTCAATAAACTTGTATTTCCTTTCTTCTGGCAGCGCAAAAGCATATAGCCATTCTCTAAAAATCTCATTTGGATACATAATGGCTTCCTTATATTTTGCGATAACCTCTTCCAAGGAAGGAAATTCTTCGATTATCTTGTCGACTTGATAGTCCAAGTCAGGTAGCACTCGATGAATCCAAAGAATATTTTCTATTTCACGCGGACCAAGGACTGCAAGATCAAAATCAATAATCTTATAAGAAAAATCATTCGTCAAAAAGTTATGGTGTACAACGTCTCCATGCAGGAGTGTTTGCTTTGCACTATCGAATTGCTGGATATTGGCCAAGGCAATTTCTCCATACATAATAAGGGTCTGGGTTAACTGATACCCTAAATGGATTTCCAGAAACCCAGAAATACTTTTTACCCTCATAAGCCTTCCTTGCCATTTATTCACTAAATCAAAGGGCTGTAAGTACCCACTATCCTCCCAATTGATTATAGAAGAAGACTGATGGAGCCTATCTAAGATGTTATAGACTCCCATTCGATCCTCTACATTTTTATAATTAACGGAACGGGTACTTTTAAACCATGGCTGGATAATAAAATCATCTTGAGTAGAGGGGACGATTGGCAAAACAAAAGGATCCTCTAGCTGTTGAAGCTCATAATGAATGAAACGAATCTTTTCGGCTTGCTCTAATAAAGGATACTTTTTTACAGAATACACACCATTTTCATTCTTCCATTTCCATACATTCTTTTTTATCTGCTTCGTGTATGTTTTCACTTAAGTTAGATTCTTAATAAGGGTATGGGTTGTATGGATGAACGGGATAATGGGATGTATGGTGGCAGCCGCAGCCTTGATGGGCATGGAATTGTGGCATCGGTTGCATGTATGAATGGTTATATACAGGCTCTCCATACATCGGGTACTGCTGATGACCACAATGTCCACAAAAACCGTGTGGTGCATAATACATTGGTCCTGTAAACATTGGTTGTTCACATGACTCATAATGCTTATGATAAATAGCAGATGACGGTTCATCTAACATAGGCGCAACCATTTGCTCTTTCACTTCTTCCTTCGGCGGCTGAACATTATAAGTATAATTTTCCTCGAAGTTTACATGAATATCGATGCCAGTGGATTCATCTAGCTTCCAGCCTTTCGGGGAAGGCATTTTTTCCACTTCAGGTTTATGCATCATGTGGAATGGTATGATATATGGTTGAATCGGCTGTACCGGGGGTGCTTGATAGATCGGCTGATGGTGGATATGAATAGGTTGTGGTGCTGGCATTGGCGTTGGCATTGGTGTTGGCATTGGAATTGGTACAGGCTGGATTGGCTGTGCTTTTGGCTGTTCCTTCATCGGCTGAGCTTTTATTGGCTGCTCCTTGGAAGGTGTAGTAGCTGGTGCCGTATATTGCTTCGCTTTCGGTGGCAGAGAACCATAATGAGGTGCCGCCCCCATATCTTTTTTTACTGGACGCCCATCTGAATATGGGTGTCCCATGGATGTTTCATTCGTCTTCATGTCTGGAATAAAAATTTTCATTCCCGGTACAATATAATCTGGGTTTGCAAGATGTGCATTTAGCTTTTTTACTTCATCAAAAGAAACTCCATATTCTCTAGATATTTTCCACAATGTATCACCTTTTTTGACAATATGAACTTGCAAAGTCTTCCTCCCTTCGTTCTCCTTTACATTATGTCTATCGTTAAAATTTGGTCACAGATTTTCAAACATTGACCCATCCCTTCATGATAAACTTATGAATAACCATTATATCGTTATGCAAGTTTGGAGGACTTTTGTGATGAAAAAGTTAAAAGGGGAAGAAAGAAGAAGCTGGCTTTATACGTATCTAAAAGAACAATCACAGCCTGTCACCGGTGCAGAGCTAGCAAAATTAGCGAATGTTAGTAGACAGGTAATCGTGAATGATATTACCCTCTTAAAGGCCACAAACCACCCTATCGTGGCAACTAGCCAAGGGTATATCTTACTGCCAAGCCAGGAAAATAATTACGTACAACGGAAGGTAGCATGTACTCACCAGCCCCACGAAACAGAGGACGAGCTTTTCACGCTGGTTGATGAGGGTGTAACCGTAGAAAAAGTAATGATTGAGCATCCTGTTTACGGAGAAATAACTTCTCCCATCATGGTTTCCAATCGACAGGATGTCGAATTGTTTTTAAAGAAAATAAAAGAGACGGAGGCAGCCTTTCTGTTAGAGTTAACCTCTGGCATCCATCTACATCTTTTATCTGCTCCATCCGAGGCAATCCTAGAAAGAGGAATAGACGCTATCCGAAAAAAAGGCTATTTGCTTGAGGACTAGAGTAGGAGTGATTTGACAGTGTATCTCTGTCTTCCACTTAAACACCAGTGATTCTTGCAAACGAACAAATCGATTCATTAGAAAAGGTCTTCAGGAGACGGCTCGTTACTACTGAAAAGGTAGCTAGTATAGTATAAGCCATGCGATAGTCCAAATTATAAATAAAAAGGGGGTCCCATAAGCTTACTACTCATGGGGCACCCCTTTATTTGTTTCATATGTATAATAGGATCCTAACGATTTAACCTCGCATCCTAACGCCTTCAACTCTTCTAGCGCTCCCACCATCATTGGCTTTTCTTCATCCTCAAGCACATCTATTATGAAAAAATATTGACCCAGCCCTGTCTTTAAAGGTCTAGATTCAATTTTACTCAGGTTCAGCTGTCTCCAAGCAAATACAGATAATACTTGATGAAGGGCTCCTGATCGATCATCCTTCGGAAGGTTAATCATTACCGTCGTTTTTATTTGTCCCGTATGTCCGGGAGTCACTACTTTATCCTTGCTCTTAGAAAGAACAAAAAAACGAGTATGATTAAAATGAAAATCGTGTATGTTCGGCTGTACGATAGTCAATCCATACTCCGTTGCTGCTGAAGCATTACCTATTGCAGCAATACAAAGCTCTTCATTTTCCGAAACATATTTCGCTGCAGCTGCAGTGGAGGAAGACTGCTCCAATGGAACCTTACCGCATCGATTATATAAATATTTGTGACACTGAGCCAAAGCGTGTGGATGAGAATATATCTGTGTAATTTGCTCCCATCTATCCTTGTTTTTTAGATGCACCATTAAGTGCTGCTCAATAGGAGCTAAAATTTCTGCAATCACCGATACTTCCACTTCATGAAACAAATAGTCGATGGTCAATGGGACTGTACCTTCTAATGCATTTTCTAGTGGCACCACTGCTATATCAACAGTTCCGTTACTAACAGACTCAATACATTCTGGAATTGTTCTCATAGGAATTAGCTCTTCTTGTTGAAATAAAAACTTAGAGGCTAGATGTGTAAAGGAAGCCTCTGGTCCTAAGTATGAAACTTGTTGAGTAGACAAAATACCCTCTCCTTAAATAGCTCCTGAGCTGATTACTTCTGCAGACTCCACAAAATCCAAACGCTTCATTTCGCTCATGAATTCATCTAGCTCTTTGTTCATGGCTGTGACATCTAATGATAACGTAACACTTGCCCTACCCTGGATCGGTATCGTCTGATGAATCGTTAAAACATTGCAAGCTGATTCTGCAACCAAGGAGAGGAGCCTTGCAAGCGTTCCCTCTCTATCCTCAAGCTGCAAAAATACAGTTAAGATTTTTTCTTGAACAATCGAATGGAACGGAAAAACCGCATCACGATATTTATAAAAGGCACTTCGAGACAAGTCTACCTGCTTTACCGCGTCCCATATCGAGGATACCCTCCCTGATTGTAGCAATTGCTTAGCATCAAGTGTTTTTTGCATTGCTTCGGTTAGCACGTCTTCTCTCACTAGAAAAAAACGTTGACTCGTAACATCCTTCATCCGGCTCTCCTCTTTCCTTATTCGATAAATTCAAATTCAAATTGTAGCAGGCGTACGGTGTCTCCATCCTTCGCACCTCTTGCACGTAAAGCATCATCTACTCCCATGCCGCGAAGCTGTCTAGAGAATCTTCTAATAGAGTCTTCTCTGCTAAAGTCAGTCATTTTAAATAAACGTTCTACTGATCCACCAGAAAGCACATATGCACCGTCATCGTCTCTTGTGATGACAAAATCATCTTTTTCCGCTTCATGCTTATACATAACTGCGGTTTGTGACTCTTCCTCTGTTACATGCTCTAGCGGGAATTCAGGTGCTGCCTCTAGCTCGTCTGCAATGGCAAAAAGAAGCTCATTTAGTCCCTGACGAGATATCGCAGAGATAGGGAATATTTTAAGATTAGAAGATACCTTCTTCTTAAATTCCGCTAAGTTTTCTTCCGCCTCCGGCATGTCCATTTTGTTTGCAACGATTAGCTGAGGTCTTTCAGTCAATCGAAGATTATATTGCTTTAGCTCTTCGTTGATTGTTACATAGTCCTCGTATGGGTCTCTGCCCTCCATACCAGACATATCAATCACATGCACAATAACTCTTGTACGTTCTATATGACGTAAGAATTGATGACCAAGCCCTACACCTTGGTGTGCACCTTCTATTAACCCTGGAAGGTCTGCCATAACAAAGCTTCGGTGATCCTCTGTTTCCACCATTCCTAGATTAGGAACAATCGTGGTAAAGTGGTATGAGGCAATTTTCGGTTTAGCTGCAGAAACTACAGACAACAAAGTAGATTTCCCTACACTTGGGAACCCAACTAGCCCTACATCTGCCAGTACTTTAAGCTCAAGTGTAACGTTTAGCTCTGCACCAGGCTCCCCTTTTTCAGACAGCTCAGGCGCTGGGTTCGCAGGTGTAGCAAATCGTGAATTTCCTCGTCCGCCGCGTCCACCTTTTGCAATGACAGCCTTTTGACCATGTTCTACAAGGTCTGCGATAACTTGTCCTGTTTCTTCGTTAATAACTACCGTGCCAGGCGGAACCTTTACTACTAAGTCATCAGCATTTGCACCATGCATGTTTTTACTAGATCCATGAACACCACGATCTGCTTTAAAATGGCGCTTATAACGGAAGTCCATTAGTGTACGAAGACCTTCATCTACAACAAAGACTACATCTCCGCCTTTTCCTCCATCTCCACCAGCTGGTCCACCCATGGGTACATATTTTTCACGACGGAAACCAACCATTCCATCTCCGCCGTCTCCACCCTTCACATAAATCTTCACGTGATCGACAAACATTTACTTCACTCCAATCTTTCTTTTGCAATAATGTTAAATTGCAAACGTCCTTCTTTATTTTGTATATATTCAATCGATGCAAACTGCGTTGATGGTGAAAACCAATCATAGGAGCTCCATTCTCCTATCATTTCTACCTGAATACGCAGGCTCTCTTCTATAAATATAGAAACAGTTAATTTTTGCTCTTGATATCCAGTCAAATGAGTATAAATAGACTGTACAAATTGCTCTAGTATCTCATAAATCTCCTGATCGTCTTCTGGCGTTGCCTTAAAATCTCTTAAAGAGGTTTCCACTTCGACAGTAATAAGATTAAACCTGATAGGAAATGTTTGCAGCCATTCATTTGTCAGGAACAAACCGATATTATTAATATCAAAGAATTGGGAGCATTTTTGTGCATAACTCCGGATTAAACTTTTGGCTTCCTCCTGTTTTCCCATATCAATATTTAATTGAATTAAATGCATATTATTCAAAAAATCATGCATGGAATGACGAAGTACTTTATTGATTGTAATAGTTTTATCAGTCATATTATTATACACACTCCACCGTTTGCTATCCTCTAATAAGTATAACAGGTAAGCGAACATTTTGCTTTGCTGCAATATATACTTTTTCCTATTTATTCATTTATCCTTCACTCATTGGGTATTGCTGCAAAACTTTTCCACAAAAAAAGGACTGCATAAATGCAGTCCTTTTGAATTCGCAAATTAAGCTTCTTGAGCTACAGGATATACACTTACTTTTTTCTTGTCACGGCCATAACGCTCAAAGCGTACTACGCCATCAACTTTAGCGAAAAGTGTGTCATCTCCACCACGTCCAACGTTTTCACCTGGATGAATTTTAGTTCCGCGTTGACGGTATAAAATGGATCCACCAGAAACGAATTGTCCATCAGCACGTTTAGCGCCAAGACGTTTGGATTGTGAGTCACGACCGTTTTTAGTCGAACCTACTCCTTTTTTCGAAGCGAAAAACTGAAGATCTAATCTTAACATATGTTCCACCTCCTACTTTTTGAAGGTAATTTTTATATACTTCCCATAATCCTGCTCAATCGTTTGTAAAGAGACAATCATAGATTCTAAAATTAACTGTATGTTTGCAGCTTTTTCAGAGTCTTCAATACTAGGCACTTCAACGTATAAATACCCTCCGTTACCCTTTTGCTTAATGATAGGAGTGATACCAGTCAATGCTATAACAGCATTTACAGCACCAAATGACACAGCAGATGCACCAGCACAAACTAAATCTTTCCCATGTTCAGCAAAGTCAGCATGTCCTTTCATTTCAAAAGAATGAATAAGACCTGATTGATCTCTTGTCACTGTCACTTTAATCATCTTATAAGCTAATAGATTCTACTACTAATTTAGTGTATGGTTGACGGTGACCTTGCTTTTTACGATAGTTCTTTTTCGCTTTGTATTTGAAAACGATGATTTTTTTAGCTTTGCCGTTTTTCACAACTTTCGCTGTTACTTTTGCACCTTCCACGAATGGAGCGCCTACTTTTACATCATCTCCACCTACGAATAAAACTTTATCAAAAGTAACAACTTCATCAGCATTTACATCTAATTTTTCAATGTAGATTTCTTGCCCTTGTTCTACTTTGATTTGTTTACCACCAGTTTCAATAATTGCGTACATACCTGCACCTCCTCTTAGACTAAGACTCGCCTTCTTAAAGGTGATTCGTTACCGAATACTTAAACCTTTTCAGAGCGGTTGTAGCAACGGGTGCTGCTACAAACAATAACATTAAAATATTACCACACTTAACTAATGAGAGTCAAGTGCTTTTCGTCAATCTATCAAAAGCTAGCTTATATCTTCTATAACGCCAAAAATTCAAGTTCTGAAGTAAGATATAAAAAAACAAAATGCTAAGAAAAAGAGCCTTTGGGAAGTGAAATAAACTCACGTAAAAGAGCAAAAAACTAACCAATATAGAAAAGCTAATAATTTCAATATACCAGGCTGGAAAAAGGGCAGAAAGAAGTCTCCCACCATCAAGTGGATAAATGGGAAGTAAGTTTATCGTAAGAATTGCCAGCTGGGTATAGGTAACGAGCTCAGATTGTGGAAAGGAGGCCCAAAGGCTAATAAGCAAAATGAGAACAGTAAAAAAGGGACCTCCTAGTATCACAATCAACTGGTCCCCTTTCTTCCATTTGGAAAATTGTTCAATTTGAATTTCCCCGCCATAAGGAAGGATGGTACACTTTCTCACCTTACCCCCTACCAGTTTAGCTCCAAATAAGTGTCCAAGCTCATGGAAGATTAGAGAGCCAAAGATTATTGCATAGAATGCAATCTCTCCTTCTAAAAGGAAAAAAAGTAGAAAAGGAATCATGATCGGGTGTATACGAAAAAACTGCTTACTCATAATTAGCCGTTAACCATTGCACGATATCGTTTGTTTCTAATATCTCTCCATCCTTCTCTACCTGCATATATAGGACATTGTCTTTTACAGAGGCAAAGAGCTCTCCTGCATTTACAGTCGTATATGGCAGCTGATAAAACTCATCCACAAAGCCATAAGTAACCGTCTCTCCCGAGTCGTATAAAACGGAAAGTGTTTTACCAGTTTTCTTTGTATAGCCCGTGTAAATAATCAGTCCATCATTCGTAGCCCCAATTTCCATATATGACTCCAAAGAGAGGATTGCTCCTTTATCAAACGGTTGGATCGTCGTATATTCAATTGCAGGAATATCCAGAACAGGCCCACTTACACTGACCAAATCCTCCTCCGGTGCTACCCATGATTTTACTTTTGCATACATTTCAGAAGGCTTCTGAGGAGCCATAAGCATAGTAGTATAATCGCTAGATAGCGTATCATTGCTTTCAAGCTTGTACCATGTAATAAAGAAAATGACGAAGATGATCGCTAGAAACCATTTCTTTTTTGATAGCATATAACATTCCCCCTAAGAAAAATGTATGATACTACTTGCAGTTCTATGTCCAAAAAAAGCTCACGAAAAAGTTTTTAGGTAGTTTCAGTCTTCTTGGATAGATAGTTATTGTTGGGATAAAGCGAATGAAAGGACTCTTATAAAGTCTGATTGTTTTTTTAGTTTGCATCTTCGGTTCTCCGCTGCGTCGGACGCTTGGCAACCAACTTTTTCTTATATGTCATCCCCACCTTGTGGCGAAGAACCATAAATTTTGTAATATGAATCCCAAGAAGGATATTCCCCACCAAGAAAGCATTGATTTGTGAGACCGAACAAACAATTTTTATTTACTTTTATTAACAATTGCTATGCGTTAGTGATAGTTTTTTATGTATTGGTCTTTAAACAATTTTTAATCACTGTGTTAGATAGGGCTAACAAAAACGCTTCCCATAGCCTTATCAATTCCAGTTTCTTAGACAAAATCTCAAGATCCCAGCAAAAAAAAAAGTAGCACAAACCACGGTCTTGGTTGTGCTACTAATGTTATGTTTATATTATTTAGAGAAAATAGATTTGATTTTTGATATAACTCCCTTTTTAGGGGTATCCATGGACATTAATGGTACGGATTCTCCTAAAATACGTCTTGCTATATTCCGGTAGCCTAATGCAGCTCGGTTGGTTGGATCCATCACTACAGGCTCTCCTTTATTAGACGAAGAAATGACATTTTCATCGTCCGCCACAATACCTAGCAAGTCAATGGAGAGATGAGTAGTAATCTCATTAATATCTAATGCGTCGCCCTTTAACATAAGGTGCTGACGAATACGATTGATAATAAGTTTTGGTGGATCAATTGCTTCCTCTTGCTCCAGTAAGCCAATAATTCTATCCGCGTCTCGAACGGCTGATATCTCCGGAGTCGTAACGACGATTGCCTTATCTGCTCCAGCAATGGCATTTTTATATCCTTGCTCAATTCCAGCAGGACAATCGATCAGCACATAGTCATAATCGCGCTTAAGCTCTGTCACAAGATTCTTCATCTGCTCAGGTGTGACTGCGTTTTTATCCGTCGTTTGAGCAGCCGGCAACAAGTAAAGTTTGTCCTCAAAGCGCTTATCCTTTACAAGCGCTTGATGAATCTTACAGCGACCTTCTACTACATCTACCAAATCATAAATAATTCTATTTTCCAGGCCAAGCACAACATCAAGATTTCGTAAGCCGATATCGGTATCCATCAAGCACACTTTTTTGCCTTGTAAAGCCAATGCAGTACCAAGGTTAGCAGTGGTAGTCGTCTTACCGACTCCTCCTTTTCCTGAGGTTATAACAATTGCTTCTCCCACATTAGCTTCCTCCTTTAAATGATGATAGATTTGGTCTTATTAATCTAAGTTCCTGCAAACGATCTATTGCGATAGATCCATTTGTATGTAAGTAAGCACATTCCATTTCTGGTTGTTCAGACAAAACACTTAGCTCATCTGTCATCGTTTCTATGACATTATCAATAATAAGATGTGTCGCCTCTAGCCAGGATGCTGCAATGACAGCCTCTCTATTACCATTAGAGCCAGCATGAGCAATCCCTTTTAATCTACCCAGGACAAATACGTTTCCGCCAGCGACAACTCTGCCATTTGGATTTACATCACCAATGACCACAAGATCGCCTTCTGCAGTAACGACTTGTCCTGACCTTACAATTCCTACATATGTTTCTGATTGATTTTCCAACAGCTTTCGGTTACATTCCTCGACGGTCATTACCTCGCTTTGAATTTTCGATACTCGAAGGTGTTCCGTCTTTTGCACACAATTAATAATTTCTTTTTTCTGTTCATCGTTGCAATATCGATAACCTAGCTGTAAAAGTACTTCGGCCTGTCCTTCAAAACCATCATCAGAAACTTTTTTCGTTAGTTCTTCTAAAAGCTCTGCATATGAACACTGATCGTCTAAACGTAATACAAGGCCTTCTTTCGTTCCTTTAATCGATATTAACTGCTTTTTTGTCAATCAAGTCACCTCAGATCCACCATTTAACGACTAGCATGCTAGGAAAGCGATGCTTTTTGATTAAAACGGTATAGAAGAAGATATTTAAACGCCCACCCAAACATTAGGATAAACACTAAATTGGCGATCATAGTAGGGATGAGATGATAGCTCGAAAAGCTTGCTAATGTCATTACCTTAATACCAATAAATGTATAGAAGAAAAATAACAATGTCTCTACAGCTGCTACTAACAAAAGTGCCAAGATAGTTGCTACCAACAAATGCTGGTGGATGAATTTAATAATAAAACTAGCAACTAAACACATTAACGGGTAAATAAAAGAATATAATCCAATAATATCAATGAAAAAGACATCATACAAGAGTCCAAAAAACAAACCGTACAACATTGCACGTTTTCTATCATAATAAATCGAGACAAATATTAAGTAGATAATCAAAAACCTGGGAACTAGCGTATATGTCTCTCCATTAAGCTCGATGGGAGAAAAAAGCCCAAAAATCGGTTCCATATAAAATAATAGAACCGAAATGATGACAATGACATATCTAATCATGATTCATCCCCTGCGCCTTCTCCTAAGTCAGCTTCTGTGTTTCCTCCATCTGCTCCATCCACCGAATGAATAGTGCGTTTCGCAACAATTACATGATCTAAAGAAGAAAAACTTGCTGCTGGCTTAATATAAGCGAGCTTTGTAAGGCCGTAATCATCTGTAGTCACCTCGGTAACCTCTCCAATTAGGATGCCCTTTGGAAAGATTCCTCCTAATCCAGAAGTAATAACCTTTTGGCCTTTTTTAACTTCATAATCTGAATCGATTCGCTTCATAATTAATTCTCTTCTTGTTTGATCATATCCTTCAATCAAACCAAACACTTCCTCTGAATCAGTAATTACAGCTGAAACACGATAATTTGGATTCTGAGTAGACATTAGCTGCACGGTCGCACTATAAGGTGTAGTCAATGTAACCTTGCCTATCAAACCTTTTGCAGTCATAACTGCCATGTTCTGTTCCACACCGTGTATTTCCCCACGGTCAATAATTATCTTTTCTTCCCACTGATCAGGGTTTCTTGCGATGACCGTAGCCTGAATAGACTCATAATCTCTTATGTCATCCTCTTTCTCTACGATATCCTTCAGTTTTTCATTTTCTTGCTTCAGGTCATTTACCTTCGCTTGAAGAGATGCATAATCCTCCAACCTTGCTTTTAACTTTGTATTTTCCTCATATGTATGAAGCAGAGACTCTACATCGTTAAAAATACCAGTAACATATTGAGTCGGCTTGGAAAACATAGATTGTCCAAAGCCGACTACGTCTTTAATTAATTGTTCAGGCAAAGATGCATGATTTCGGTCTCGCAAAGAAAAGCCGATGAGTGCCACAAGAAAAATCATCCCTACAAGTAGCAAGATTAATCGCTTATTTGAAAAAAATTGTGGCATAGCTCGCTTTCTCCCTACTATTTAGATTGTTGGCGTTTTAATAATGACATATGATCCAACGCCTTACCAGTCCCGATAGCCACACAGTCAAGTGGATTCTCAGCAATGAAAACTGGCATATTTGTTTGATCACTAATAACCTTGTCTAAATTTCTAAGCAGTGCTCCACCGCCAGTAAGCATGATTCCACGCTCCATCACGTCAGCAGAAAGCTCAGGCGGAGTTTGCTCCAAAGTTTTCTTCACGCCATCAATGATTGCTGCAATAGACTCCTTTAGCGCATTCGCGATTTCTTTAGAAGAAATATCAATAGTTTTCGGTAAACCAGTCACTAAATCGCGACCACGTATATCCATCATTTCTTCCTTATCAGTCACTCGAGCAGATCCAATTTCCATCTTGATCGCTTCTGCCGTTCTTTCCCCAATAGTTAGGTTGTACGTTTTGCGAACATAGCTTGTAATCGCCATATCCATCGCATCTCCACCTACTCGTACAGATTCACTCGTTACAACGCCACCAAGAGAGATGACAGCAACCTCGGTTGTCCCTCCACCAATATCAACGACCATACTACCGGTAGGTTCCCAAACTGGTAAATTCGCACCGATAGCAGCAGCAAAAGGCTCTTCAATTGTCAGCGCTTCTCTAGCTCCCGCTTGCTTTGCTGCATCAATTACAGCACGCTGTTCCACAGAAGTGATTCCAAACGGTACACAAATCATGACATTCGGCTTACTCCAAGACATACCTGATGCTTTCATGGCATTCTTCAAATAGTACTCAATCATGGCAGAGGTTGTGTCGAAATCTGCAATTACGCCATCCTTCATTGGACGAATTGCGACAATAGAGCCTGGTGTACGACCTATCATATTTTTCGCATCGTTTCCGACAGCTACAATATCACCATTTTGAACATTCTTCGCTACAACCGAAGGCTCTCTTAGCACAATACCTTTTCCTTTAATGAAAACAAGCGTATTTGCTGTTCCTAAATCTATACCTACATCTCTTGATCCAAATCCAAACACAATTTTTACTCCCTTTCTTCCAATACAAATATCAACTACTGTCTCAGTAATACCATTCATTATAACGGAAAGAGAGAAAAAAGCACAGTGTCACATATACCCCTTTTCTTTTAAGCTGATAAATTGATGGTCTCCGATGATAACATGATCAAGCAACTCAATACCCATGAGCTTTCCTGCTTCTAGTAAGCGTTTAGTCACATCAATGTCTTCAGCGGATGGAGTAGGATTACCAGAAGGATGATTATGCGCACAAATAATGGAAGCAGCGGAACGTTTTACAGCTTCACGAAATATTTCTCTTGGATGGACGATAGAGGCATTCAAGGAGCCTATGAAGATCGTTTGTTTGTGGAGAATCTGATTTTTTACGTTTAAGAATAAAACGACAAAATGCTCTTGTTGGAGGGAAACCATATCCGGCATTAAGTAAGAGGCTGCATCTTTTGGGGATTTAATGGTGAATTTTTCATTTGTCTGCTGCTGTGCAAGTCTTCTACCTAGCTCCACGGCAGCTAATAACTGCACCGCTTTTGCTTCTCCAATGCCCTTCACAGACATCATTTCTTCCAGCGTTGCATTTTTTAGCTCCTGGATATGCTCAAAGAAAGTGAGTACACGATTTGCAAGGTGTAGAACAGACTCCTGCTTTGTTCCTGTACGCAGAAGAATGGCGATCAGCTCCTGATTAGAGAGACTTTCAGGCCCTTGCCTGATAAGTCTCTCCCTAGGTCTATCTGCTGAATGCACATCTCGAATCATCAAAGTTGGAGGAAGCTGCACGGTCATCGCATTCCCTCCCCGTCTAATTCAAAGACTCTCATATCAAGAAGAATATGGAATAACCTACTTAAAGGAAGACCGACTACGTTATTGTAATCTCCCTCAATCCGCTGTACTAATAGCCCTCCCATGCTTTGTATTCCATAGGCACCAGCCTTATCAAGCGGATCACCAGTCGCTACATAAGCATCTATTAATTCATCGGTGAGCTCATGAAAAGTCACATATGTAGTTTCGGAAAATCCAACATCAGTTCCCATCCCTTTAATGGAGACACCAGTAATCACCCGATGCGTTTTTCCGGATAGCCTTCTAAGATATTCCTTTGCCTGGTGTTCATTTTTAGGCTTAGATAATAAATAATCATCTAAGAATACAGTAGTATCAGCTGCAATAACGATTGATTCTGGATGCTCGTTTGCAACATGCTCTCCCTTTTTCTTTGCAATGATTAGCGCAAGAGCTTCAGGTGTCGCTTTTCCAGCTATCTCTTCATCTACACCAGATACCTGAATCGTAAACGGGATATTCAGTTTACTTAGAAGCTCTTCTCTCCTTGGAGACTGACTCGCTAAAATAATTGGCACATTTGCTTTTATCATCATACATTCCTCCCTTATATATGTAAGCATACAGAAGAAAGGAGAAAATGGAAATTGGTTAAAAAATAAAACAACAAGATTTTCACGTCTTTTTGCCTTTAGAAACTTAATTTTATACAATTGTTCTTCTCTAGATAGTGAGTAAAAAGGTGTAGCCTAAGAACGGATGGAGCGTCGGAAAACGTTGATAGGGCTTGAACGATGCTAGGTAAATCCTCTGGATATTCCTCTTTATTAGACAGTGAATCAAAATAATTTTTAGAGATTGTTTCTTCATTTAGAGTTGTAAACATTTTTTGAACCTGTGAGCTTTCACAGCTACTGGTGGAAACATAAAAAGTCTTAATAAAGGAAGGGAGTTCCTCTTGTTGAATCACCGCAACCTCATTCACAAACACATCGCTCCATACATAGAACTTTCCTTCAATTTGGACAATCCCCGCCTTCGTTAAAGACGGCTCTGCAGACATAAAGGAAATAGCACTTTCCTTCGTCGTGAACATTCCATATTGCCGCGCCTTAAACGCCAAATTTGGCTCTGCTGCGACATCAATTTTTTCACCCTCTTTGTTATCTTTTGGAGCAGAAACGTCCGTGGACGGCTCATTGTCCTCCTTCTCAGCCACTTCCTTATCACTTGCTAAATTTAACAGGAGACCAAACAACAAAACCCCCACAACACCAATAATCACACCTTGCGCCCCTGCTAGCAGAATCATTTTTTTCGGACTATTTCTTCTTCGTATTGGCACCCGCTTCACCTCGTTTACCTACACCTTATCATCTGGCAAATAAAAAAGGACAAGACCTTTGTCGGCTTGTCCTAAAAAGTTATCTACTTAAACAAACAAATTAACATACCAATCGACAATCAAGCTTCCGTAAAAGTACGTAATAATTGCACCAATTGCAATGGAAGGTCCAAACGGAATCGGCGTTTTTCGTCCTTTTTTCATAATTCGCAACGAAATAAGTCCGAAAACTGTCCCAAAAACGGAAGCAAAGAATAACGTTAGTAAGGTATGAACCGTCCCAAGCACCAAGCCAATCACAAAGAAAAGCTTGATGTCTCCTCCTCCCATGCCGCCCTTCGATACAAGCGCCACAAGTAAAAGCACCGTAAAACCTACAACGGCTCCCAGAGGACTATCCCACCAAGGAGTTAGCGGAGACACAAACCGCATAATAGCTAAAGGCACAAGGAAGAACAACAAAATCTTATCTGGAATCAGCATATAAGCTAAATCAGAAACCGTAATAATCACAAGCAGGGAAATAAACAAAAGTGCCACGATAAACTCTAATGAGAACCCTAGATCCCAATAAGCCAACGCAAATAAAAGGCCGGTCAACAGCTCCATCATCGGATACACCCAACTGATTTTGTTGCCACAACCCTTACACTTTCCCCTTAAGAAAACATACGAAAAAACCGGCACCAATTCCCTAGCCGTCAAATTCCGATCACACGTCTTACAATGTGACGGAGGCCGAACAATCGACTCCTTCATAGGAACACGAAGTCCCACGACATTGAAGAAAGAGCCGAAGATTAGACCGTAAAAAAATATAATGAATGTAATAACTATTTCCACTTAAACACCTAATTTCTAGTAATAAGTTTCAAGTTTGATACTCCGCTTACTGTTATTGATTATGGAAAAAGGTAGTTAATTGTATAGTCTCTAAAGTATATGCAGTTTCCTCTGCTAGAAGTAACTCTTCTTCTCCCGGTGCCGCTAAAGTGACTTGATTCACTCGAATGACACGTTCAAGATTTTCAATTTCTTTTATTAATTCCACTAAATGCTGATAATTTTTAGTTGAGACAGAAAGATTAAAAGTGACTAACTTTAAATTATTAGGTAGATGAACAGTTTCTAGAGAAGACACGGGAGGCTCTTGACTTTCATCTGTTACTTCATCTGTCACTCCAACTGTTTCAGTTTCTTCCGCTAAATCAACAGTATTTTCATTCTCAACGTCCTGTATCTCAACGACATATTGCATACTATAAATTACGCCATCATCATAATTAAATGACTTACGAAGTAATAATATTGGTGGATTTTTTTACTCTGAAGATGACATAAAAATTTTAGGGATAGTTCCAAATATTAACATTGAGGAGGGGAATTTCAGGGAAAAACATTGAATTATATGGAGCTGAATTACTAGGTAATTCTCGACTTAAAATTAACTATGATCCTGAAATTGATAAAATATATAAAAATCTTAAAAGAAAACAACATATAATTTATAGAGTAGAGCCACCTATTATTATGGATAGAGAAGTATAAATTAGGATGAATAATGGGTAGAGATAATTTCCAAACTGCTTTTCTTCCTACATTATAGTTTAATCTTATAAATCTAATATAATCTTCCCAAGAAGTGATTGAAACGTCGGATTCATACATATTCTGTTTCATCACTTTTGTTTTGTCCTATGCCCTTCAATAAGGATACCAACAAATATTATAGTGCCTTGAAAATATTGCCTTCCAGATAATTAAAAGCCTTGGTCCTTTCGATCAAGGCTTTCTCTTTATATTCATTTCACATACTCCGCAACCTTATTCCTACCCGCTTGCTTGGCACCGATATATAGAGCGCGGTCGGCGTTTCGGATTAAGGATGTGCCTTCGTCACTGTCGTCCGGTGCGCTGGATACGCCAATGCTTGCAGTAATGAATATTATTTCTTCGGTAATTATTTCGGATAGGTCCTTTTGAACGGTAAATGGGGTATGCTCTATTTTGTAGCGAAGCTGTTCAGCTAGATTGATTGCTTGGATCTTCGTATAGTCTGGTAGAATGACAACGAATTCCTCACCGCCATATCTTCCTACTGTTCCCTCATTTCCTATTTCCTCCTTCAAAATGTTTGCAAATTTATGGAGGATTAGGTTTCCACTATGATGTCCATACGTATCATTCACAGATTTAAACTTATCGATATCTAACATGATCAAAGAGACAGACCTATATACCCCTAAAGACAACTTATTCATATCTGTTTCTAGCTGTCTATCAAGATAACGATAATTATGTAGCTTCGTCAGCTCACAAATTTCACTCTTCGCTACTTGTTCACGTACAAATCTTGCTTTTTCTAAAGAAACCGCAAAATAGGAACAAAGCAAGTGAACAATATTTAGTTGATAGGATTCAAAGGCATATTTATGTCTAGATGCTAATACGAGAATTCCTTCAATCTTACTATTGCGATAAATAGGAACCGTCATAACACTTTGGATATTTAGTCCGAGAAACGGAGGTCTCATAAACATCCACTCTGTCTGCTTGTTATATAACGCCGGCGAGGCCTTTTCATATGCTCGTCCGATCAGACTATATTTAATTTCTTCATGGGAACAAAAAATTTCTTTTTTCTCCTCGTACTCTATCGCCCGAAGAACGATAAACTTATCCTTTACAACATCGATAATATAGGCACTATCTATAGGAAACATTTTCGTTATTCTTTCCATAAATAAGTCCATAATTTCTTTTGAAGAAAGCTGCTCTGCTAGCTCATGCCCGAACTCACTAGCTCTCGTTAAATCGGCATTCACTCTTTCTGAGTCGTTATACATTCTGATCAATAAAGTGATAATAAAAAATGGGATACCTAAAAGCAAGATAGAAATATATCCAAGCTGTCCTTCTAGCATATATAAACTAATGCCGAATGGTAAGGTAATCAATAAATAGATGAGATCCCACAAAAAATCTTTCGTTAAAAACAGTGGTTTTAGGCCTGTTACTACTTCACGAAGATAAAGAAGAACATGGTTTAATATAATATTTAGCAAACCATATACAATACCAAATATAATAACGCTCTTAATATCTTTCGTTCCGAGCTCAAAGTCTAACAGTAAAGCAAACAAACCAGATACTACCGAGATAAGGAAAAACATAAAGGAGCTATAGTATACCTTATATTTAGTATCGTTCGTTATTTTCATATGATAGATCAGTGGTAGGATTGCAATCTGCATGGCAATTAATTCAGCGAGCACCCCATATTTCATAATAATAGCAAGGGTAACCCACTGTGTAAGGAACATGGTAGAGCCACCAATAAAGAAAGGGAACAAGGTCGTTAATAACCCTAGTACGATAAAGGATAAGTATATCCCCCAATCAATCGGCTTACTAGGGAAGTAGGAATACACAAACAAGACCCCTAATGGAACAACTAAAAGCCACAGGTAAAATATATTTTTTTTAGCTTTAACTGAAATATCCATAGGCCTATCCATCCCTTCCTCCGCTATTTACTATTACTTTTTACACTGTTGCTATTGAAAAATTATAACACGAATTCTCCGAATAATTAAAATTACCAATTACCTGTTTATTTTTCTAATCTCGGAAATTAAATAAAGAGAACCCGTGACTATAGTAATGTGATTTTTTTCCATATTTTTTAAATCTATCTCGTCTATATCCTTCGTTATAACCTTTTTACTGTGTATACAGTGTTTATATAATACTTCGGGAGAAAGTGCCCGCTCGTGCTTAAATTCAACGAATTCAAAGCTATCAGCCACTTCTTCTAGCTTTCGGAGAATCGATACATATTCTTTATCCTTAAGCATTCCTACAATAAAACGAATTGTTTGATTTGAAAACTTAGCTTTAATTGTTTCTACTAGGGCTTCCACACTTGCAATATTGTGCGCCCCATCCATATAAACGTTATCACTCACTTGCTCCATCCTACCCAATAAGGACGCATTTCCCACTGCTCTTCGTACCTTTTGTTCTTCTAGTTCGAAGCCTGCTTCTAATAAAGCAGTGATGCTTAAAGCTATATTAGAAAATTGATGACTGCCTAGCATACTAGGCTTTAATTCGGCAAACTGATAATCATTATAAATGAATGAATGTTCATTTATTGTTATATCTTTCGAAAGCTCTATTAGGTTAGCTTTTTTTTCCATAACTTCTCTTAAAATTATCACTTTAGCATCGTCTGGCAAATTTCCTATAATTACTTTGCTATTCTCTTTTATAATTCCTGCTTTATGCCAAGCAATCTTTTCGATTGTATCTCCTAGAAAGTTTGTATGATCGATGGAAATGCTTGGGATCACCCCTATGGACTGCGCAAACACATTTGTACTGTCAAATCTTCCACCCATCCCAGCTTCTATCAAAAGCACATCTAGGTTTTGCTCCTCGAAGACTAGAAATGCTACGACTGTCAGTAATTCAAATTCAGTCAGCTTTCCGCTTAGACCAGCTGCTTGAATTTTTTGAAAGGCTCTATCCATTTGTTCTTCTGTTACGTTTTTCCCATTAATCTGAATCTGATCATGCACATCTACCAGGCAAGGTGATGTAAATGCGCCATATGTATATCCATGCTCTTTAGCAAGCTCCTTCATAAATGTGATGGTGGAGCCTTTTCCATTTGTACCAGCAACATGAATGATCCTCTGTTTATCTTGTGGATTTTGCAGCTTTTCTAGTGCCGCTAAAATACTATCAAGACCTGGTTTAATAATTGTTTCACTCCCTACATTCCATTTTTTCTTATAGCTGTTAAATTTTTTTATTTCCAAGTCATTCACCCTATTCCCGTTGATTCACTTTCGTGCTAAACTTCTTGTGAACACATTATAACACGCACTCGTGGAGGTCATTCATAATATGCAAACATGTTGGATCATTTACAACGGTAGTCTTACACATGACAAATTTCTTGATCAAGCTCTCCTCCTAAAAGAAGCGGCTGAAAAGCAAGGAATTGAAGTGCTCCTTGTAAAAAATTATGAGCTACTTATCAATATTCATGAAAAACTGTCAGTAAGGCCAGACTTTGTCGTTTTCTTAGACAAAGATATCTTGCTAGCACGATACTTGAAGCAACAGGGTATCCCTGTATTTAATGATCCAGATGTAATCGAAATATGCGACAATAAGGCAAAGCAATATCTAGCTCTTTCCAATGCGGCTGTCCCGATGCCTCTAACAATTATTGCGCCAAAGGTATATCCGGAGTTCACGATTCAACATACTGGCTACTATGAACAAGTGCTTCAAACACTGCAGCTCCCGCTTATTATTAAAGAGGCACATGGTTCCTTTGGGATGAAGGTATACCTAATCGAAACGAGAGAGCAATTCTTCGAAAAGGTGGAAGAGCTCAAAGGGATTGAATATGTCTTCCAGCAATTTATTGAGTCAAGCAGAGGAAGAGATATCCGAGTAAATGTAGTTGGAGGTCAGGTAGTTGCTTGTATGCATCGTCATTCGGAAACTGATTTCCGTGCAAATATCACAAACGGTGGAACAGCCTCCCGTGTTGAGTTAACAGAGCGACAAAAAGAGGTTGCGATACAGGCCGCTCAGGCTCTAAACGCTGAGTTTGCAGGGGTAGATCTTTTATTTGGAGAAAATGAGGAGCCTTTAGTTTGTGAAGTAAACGGGGTTGCCCATATCCGAAATATTTTTAACGTAACTGGTATTAATGTAGGAGATGCAATGATTTCTTATATTCTATCAAAAATAGGGGCCTTTTCTGTATGAAAGGTCTGTTAATATATGAGCCTCAAGAAATAATAAGAAACCAAAGCTTTATTGATCGATTAATAAATGCAGGAAAAAATAACGGGCTTGATATGCAGGTAATGGATGATCAACAGAATCATTACCCACCTGCAGATTTTATCTTTTTTCGCTCCAGGAACGCTAAACTTTCCAAGGAGCTTGCGAAAAAAGGTGTCCCTTTGTTTAATCGTGCGCAGGTAAATGAAATTGCCAATGATAAATACAAAGCACTTCAATTTGTTCAGCTTCTAGGGATTTCGACAGTCCCTACTCAAATCGTAAAAGAAGCTTCGGAGCTTACTACTTTTCCTGTGGTCCTTAAGACAATTGATGGACATGGCGGGATGCAGGTGGAATTGTTTGAAAATGAAGAGGCTGCAAAGCAGTTTATAGAAAAATATAAAGAGCAAACTGTTATCGCGCAGCAATATATTGAAACCAACGCAACCGATGTGCGAGTATTTATGCTTGGAACAGAGGTAATTGGTGCAGTAAAGCGAATAGGAGCTCCCAATAGCTTTAAATCTAATTATACGCTAGGTGGGACTGTAGAAAAGTATGAGCTAGATGCTGCCGAGATTGCGGATGTCCAAAAAATCGCACGTGCCTTAAAGAGCGATTATATTGGAATGGACTTTCTTTTATTGCCAAATGGTGGTTGGATTTTCAATGAATTAGAGGATCCTGTTGGAGCACGTTCTTTTTTCCAGACGACCCAAACGGATATTGCTATCCCGATTATGAATTATATAAAGAAGCAGCTAATGCAAAAAGAGTGATCCTCAATGGGAATCACTCTTTTTTTTATACCTATTACCTGTATTCATATAGATTATGCCAACAAAAATAATAAAGAAGAAAAGCGCTGTCCCAATATGGAATACACCCATCTGATCAGTAGCAGCTCCTACGACCCAAAAAATCATACTAAAGCTGAGGGCAAACATTAATTTCCCCATCGCTTTACATACAGCTTTTACATCGTATTTCTCCTGCTCCTCCTTTGGCATCGTATTAAAGCCAGCAATTAGCATGGCACCCTTACCAAGGGAAAAATATATACCGAGCATATTAAATAAAACAACAATACCCAGCATCACCCATGCAGGCGTATTCATGTTTCTCACCCCTTAATCGTTTAACCATTCAATTATTCTATTTTATTATACATTTACCAATAATTACAGACAAAGGATGAAAAAAAGAGCAGCACACAGCTGCTCTTCCACCTTACAGATTATTTAATTCTTCGAGACGTTTCAACACAGTTGCATGCTTTTCTAGGTAATCTTGTTCCTTTGCACGCTCCTCTGCTACTACAGCCTCAGGTGCTTTAGCTACAAAGCGTTCGTTGGAAAGCTTGCCTTGTACAAGCTTGATTTCCTTCGT
This sequence comes from Psychrobacillus sp. Z16_25, assembly GCF_056856695.1. Classification (NCBI taxonomy): domain Bacteria; kingdom Bacillati; phylum Bacillota; class Bacilli; order Caryophanales; family Bacillaceae; genus Psychrobacillus; species Psychrobacillus sp. Z16_25. The sequence continues at coordinate 151,175 of NZ_JBXEOV010000007.1, forward strand.
CCATTTTTCCAATTCTTTTTCCAGGCGAGCTTTTTCAGCATCGATATCAATCAAGCCTTGAAGTGGTAGATAAAGAATTGCGCCAGTAACAACCGCCGACATGGATTGACCTGGATCTGCCAGATTTAATCCTACTACTAGAGGCTCTGGATTACAGAATCTTTCTAGGTATTTCGCATTTTCCTCTAGAATTGCATGTGTCTGTTCATCATGAGCAGAAATATATAAAGGAACCTTTTTGCTCATTGGCGTTTGTACCTCGGAGCGAATGTTACGAACAGAACGAATAATTTCTGCTAGCAGCTTCATACCATTAGCTTTTTCATGGTCAGTGAATGCCTCGTTCACAGTTGGCCATGCAGCTTGCGTAATGGACTCCCCTTCATGCGGAAGGTTTTGCCAGATTTCTTCTGTAATGAATGGCATGAATGGGTGTAATAAACGCATCGTATTGTCTAATACGTAAGCAAGCACGGAGCGAGTTGTTAGCTTCGCTTCTTCATCGTCTCCATTTAACGGAAGCTTCGCCATTTCGATATACCAGTCACAGAAGTCATCCCAGATGAAGTTATAAAGGGCACGACCCACTTCTCCAAATTCATAGCGCTCAGATAATCTTGTTACCTGCTCAATTGTTTCATTTAGACGAGTGAGGATCCATGCATCCGCTACGGATTTTTTACCCTCTAGATTGATTTCTTCATATTTCAATCCATCCATGTTCATCAACGCAAATCGAGAAGCGTTCCAGATTTTATTCGCAAAGTTCCAAACAGCTTCTACCTTCTCCACAGAGAAACGAAGATCTTGGCCTGGTGAAGTACCTGTGCTCAAGAAATAACGTAACGAGTCAGCACCATACTTGTCGATTACATCCATCGGGTCGATTCCATTTCCTAGAGACTTAGACATTTTGCGTCCGTCTTCTGCGCGAACCAAGCCATGGATTAACACATCCTCAAATGGGCGTGTACCTGTAAATTCGATTCCTTGGAATATCATACGGGACACCCAGAATAAGATAATATCATAGCCTGTTACCAGCGTACTTGTTGGATAATAACGTTTATAAAGCTCGTTCTCTTCATCCGGCCAGCCAAGAGTAGAGAAAGGCCATAATGCTGACGAGAACCAAGTATCTAATACATCTTCATCCTGCTTCCAGTTTTCCAGATCCTTTGGTTCTTCTAGTCCAACGTATACTTCTCCAGTCTCTTTATGATACCAAGCTGGAATACGATGCCCCCACCATAGCTGACGAGAAATACACCAGTCATGAATATTCTCCATCCAGCGAAGATATGTTTTTCCGAAACGCTCAGGAACAAAGTTTACTTTTCCTTCCGTCTCTTGCAGCTTGATCGCCTCTTCTGCAAGTGGCTGCATTTTAACGAACCATTGAGTTGATAAATATGGTTCTACTACTGCATCGCTTCGCTCAGAGTGACCTACGGAATGCATATGCTCCTCGATTTTAAATAAAACCCCTGCCTCTTGAAGATCCTTCACAATCTGCTTACGGCATTCGAAGCGGTCCATTCCTTCGTATTTTCCAGCGTTTTCATTCATGGAACCATCTTCATTCATTACAAGCACTTGTTCTAAATTGTGACGAGCTCCGATTTCAAAGTCATTTGGGTCATGAGCAGGAGTAATCTTTACAGCCCCGCTACCAAATTCCATATCCACATAATCGTCCGCAACGATTGGAATCTCTCTTCCTACGATTGGCAGCGTTACTGTTTTGCCAATTAAATGCTTATAGCGCTCATCTTCTGGATGAACGGCTACCGCTGTATCCCCAAGCATTGTCTCAGGTCTAGTAGTTGCAACTTCAATCGTTCCAGTACCATCAGAGAGTGGGTAGTGCATATGATAGAATGCACCCTGTACATCCTTATGGATTACTTCAATGTCGGAAAGAGCTGTTTTCGTCGTAGGATCCCAGTTGATAATTCGCTTTCCTCTATAAATAAGGCCTTTATTATATAATTTTACAAAAACCTCTTTTACTGCATTGGATAGCCCTTCGTCTAAGGTAAAGCGTTCACGAGAATAGTCTAGACCGAGCCCAAGCTTAGCCCATTGTTCACGGATATGGCCTGCATATTCTTCCTTCCACTTCCATGTTTCTTCCACAAATTTTTCACGGCCTAAGTCATAGCGTGAAACATTGTTTGCACGAAGCTTCTCTTCAACCTTTGCTTGTGTTGCAATCCCTGCATGGTCCATTCCTGGTAACCAAAGAGCGTCATACCCCTGCATGCGCTTCATACGAATCAGGATATCTTGTAGTGTTGTATCCCATGCATGCCCAAGGTGAAGCTTTCCGGTAACGTTAGGCGGTGGGATTACAATGGTATATGGCTCCTTATCACTTTCCGGTTGAGCCTCAAAGAACTTACCTTTTAGCCACCACTCGTAGCGCCCCTTTTCAATAGACTGCGGATCGTACTTGGTTGACATCGTTGTTTCATTTGTCATGTTGGTTTCCTCCCGTTTCTGAAAATAAAAAAACTCCTCTCATCACTAAAGGACGAAGGAGTTTGTTTCGCGGTACCACCTTTATTCGCAGATGCAGAAATGCACATCACGCTCTCAATTAGATAACGGCTTCAAACCGGCTATTACTACTACTAGTTCACAATAGCTGCTCTTGGGCTACCTTCAAATGGTGGCTAACAGAAACATTTCAGCAGGCTGTTTCCTTTCTTTCGAGAGCCAAGTCATTTTACTCTTCCCATTCATAGCATCAAATATTTGGTTGTACCTATTGTATAAGATGATATTATATGCCGTCAAGCATTGGATTGTGAAAGGAGGTAAAACAAATGAAAAGAGGATACAATCCGTATTTCCTACCGTATTGGCTTCGGACGATTCGCTTCTATCTAAAAGGTATCATTATACCCATCGCCGGCTTTCAATTACTACGAGTGATTTTCGCACCAACGAGCTGGGATTTTATCCTACTAGTATTTTTATTTCTTCTTTGTTATTTATTCTCGAAAGATATTATTTGATGGATATACAACCTTAGAGTAGCCGTCTTCCAGGCTATGAATAAATTCGAGCTCCGAGTCTGCAAAAGCGGGGCTCTCTAATTTTGTTTCTGTTAATCTTATTTTAGCTTCTTCCTGTGGCATTTGCGGTGGTGCTTCCTGTGGTATTAGAGCTGGTGCTTCCTCCACTAAATCGTAAGTGGCATGGTTTATGGACTCAAATATTTTTACAGAAGAAGACTCGAAAAAAGTAGGAGTGCTATCAGGCTTAGGCTCTACTTGCTCAGGCTTGCTAGTCTCATATTCCAGCTTAACTGACCAGGTAATCTCTAATCCTTTCTCCTCTGTCTTTGATTCTATTTCTTTCAAACTAACTACCGGCTCACTGTGAGACTGGATACGTTCATCGATTATTTCATACATGGGAACTGCATATTCAAAATAACCGACTTCTCCATCGAGATCCAAATCGTCAATTTGAGTAAAATCACTCGGTGTATAGCTAGCAACCTTTTCCCTATCAAACTCCACATGACAAGTTACGTGATAAATACCTTGTAATTCCACAGTATCCTCAACCTGTCTATGAATATATTGTGGGGTCACATTTAACGATTTTACTCCTTTAAGCATGCCAAAACTTTCCGGAAAACAAAACTGCTCCTTAACATTCCAGCTTCTTACTCCCATACTCTCTCCTCCTTCTTATAGGACAAATTATGATAGCGCGAGGGAAATTATGATGAAAATAAAAAGCTGCTAGCGCTTGAGCAAGCAAAATGATAAGGATAGGAGATGGTATTGTGAAGAGTGTTTGCTTAACGGTAAGACCAATAAAGTTATCGTCAAGATCAACTAGCTAATTGCTAAGACTCGGCCATTCATCATTGAGATCAAGCAAGTATTAGTCAAGATCAAACCTAATCGTTAAGACCAGTAAATTTATCGTCAAGATCAATTAGATAATCGTTAAGACTCGGCCATTCATCGCTAAGATCAAGCAACTAATCGTAAAGACCAGACCCTTAATCACAAAGACATCCACCGACCTGCTAGACACCCTGCCCCCTATCCAAACCTCCACCACATAAAAAAGCCAAACGCTTCACTGTCTAGGACAGTCAGGCGTTTGGCATAAGTGGTAGGGCTCCCCCTACCATTTTCTCAATTATTTTGCTAATTTCTCGAATACTGTATGGAAGGCTTGTACCGTTTTTGCGATATGCTCCTCTGTATGAGCCGTAGATAAGAACATTCCTTCAAATTGAGATGGAGGTAAGTAAATTCCTTCCTCTGCCATCAGGCGATAATACTTCGCAAAAAACTCTAAATCAGAGGTCTTAGCTACGTCATAGCTTGTAACATGCTCATTTGTGAAGAAGAAGCCAATCATAGAACCTGCACGATTTACTGTATGAGGGATGTTGTACTTGCTTGCTGCTTCTTTAAAGCCAGCCTCTAGCATGTCCCCTAGCTTTATAAAGTGCTTATAAGAATCCTCTGTCAATTGAGAAAGAGTTTCATAGCCTGCAGTCATCGCAAGTGGATTTCCGGATAATGTACCCGCTTGGTATACAGTACCTGCAGGCGCGACCATTTCCATGATTTCACGTTTACCTCCAAATGCACCGACTGGAAGACCTCCGCCGATTACTTTACCAAGGCAAGTTAAGTCCGGAGTCACTCCAAAGTAGCCTTGTGCACAATTGTAACCTACACGGAAGCCAGTCATTACCTCATCAAAAATTAATACGGTACCATTCTTTTCAGTTAACTCTCTTAGTTCCTCTAGGAAACCAGCTACAGGTGGTACTACGCCCATGTTTCCTGCAACGGGCTCCACGATTACAGCTGCTAAATCGTCACCAAAGTTTTCAAATACATAGCGAACACCTTCAATATCATTATAGGCTACTGTAATCGTATTTTTCGCAACTGATTCTGGAACCCCCGGGCTGTCAGGTAAGCCTAGTGTAGCAACGCCTGAACCAGCTTTAATTAATAAGCTGTCTCCATGCCCATGATAGCAGCCTTCAAATTTTAAGATTTTATTTCTACCGGTATATCCACGTGCTAGACGAAGAGCACTCATCGTAGCTTCAGTTCCAGAAGAAACCATGCGGACCATTTCGATAGAAGGAACACGATCAATTACGAGCTGCGCTAGTTCGTTCTCGATCAAAGTAGAAGCTCCGAAGCTTGTTCCGCTTTCCGCAACTGCTTGGATCGCTTTCACTACGTTTGGCTCAGAGTGTCCGAGGATCAGTGGACCCCATGATAACACGTAATCGATATATTCATTTCCGTCGATATCGGTTAACATAGCACCTTTCCCGCTTTTCATGAAAATTGGATCCATATCCACCGATTTAAATGCACGAACAGGGCTATTAACTCCTCCTGGCATTAATTCCTTTGCAACTGCAAATGCTTTTTTTGATTGTTCATATGATTTTTCCATTATTTTTCCTCCAGCCAACGTGCCACATCTTTCGCATGGTACGTTAAAATAATGTCTGCTCCTGCTCTCTTCATACCTGTTAGCGTTTCAAGCACGATATCCTTTTCATTCACCCAACCATTAATAGCAGCAGCCTTTACCATTGCATACTCTCCACTTACATTATAAGCGACGATTGGTAAATCAAAGTTATTCTTCACGTCGCGAATGATATCTAAATAGGAAAGCGCAGGCTTTACAATTAAGAAATCTGCTCCCTCTTCCACATCAGAGGTTGCTTCTCGCATCGCTTCCATACGGTTTGAATAATCCATTTGATACGTTTTGCGGTCTCCAAATTTTGGCGCACCGTCTGCTGCCTCACGGAAAGGACCATAATAGGCAGATGCGTACTTCACTGCATAGCTCATGATTGGGATATGTGGAAAGCCTGCTTTATCTAAGCCAGCTCGAATGGCTGCTACAAAGCCGTCCATCATGTTGGAAGGTGCAATAATATCTGCTCCCGCTTTCGCTTGGCTAACTGCTGTTTTTGCAAGTAAATCTAAAGAAGGATCATTTAAAATGCGTTCATTCTCATCCACAACCCCACAATGTCCGTGATCTGTAAATTCGCATAAGCAAGTATCAGCAATCACTACTAAATCTGGGTGACGTTCTTTAATTAAACGAATCCCTTTTTGGACAATCCCATGATCATGGTAAGCCTGTGACCCTACTGCATCTTTCTCTGCTGGGATTCCAAATAGAATGACAGACGGAATGCCTAAACTTACTACTTCATCCACTTCTTCCCCAAGACGATCTAAAGAAAATTGGAATACTCCAGGCATTGAGGATACTGGATTTTTAATATTTTCCCCATCTATCACGAAAATCGGATAGATCAGGTCCTCTTTATGTAGGTATGTCTCTTTTACCATTGATCGAATACCAGCTGTATGTCTTAATCGACGATGACGCTGAAAGTGTAATTCTTTCATCATTCTCTTCCTTTCCATTCAGCGAGCTTCTTTATTAGCTCTAATAGTGTATACGTATCGGGCATCACTTGAACAGATATCCCTAACGTAGTCAAGTAATCTCTCGTTACATGTCCGATGGCACAGACAGTAAATAAAGTATAATTGATTTCTTTCCCTATCGTCTCATGAAAGGCCCTTGCGGTAGAAGGACTGGTAAATAGGATAGAGCAGCTCTTACCACTACCTAGTATTTCTTGGACTCTATGAACGTTTTCCTTCATCGTTACAGTCTCATAGACCGTCCATTCCTCTACGTAATGGGGAAGTTGTTGAGAGATTGTCTCCTTTGCAAGATTTCCTCTTAAAAACAAGCACTTTGCCGTTGTCGGTGCTATTTTCGGAAACTCCTGAACAAATACATCCGCACTATAAATAGATGGTGTAAAGTGAACAGGAAAGCCCTTCCTTTCAAGAGCAGCCTTTGTTTTCTCACCAACAGCAGCAAATTTAACTTGAAAATCTGACGGAGACATCCCAAACCGCTCTATTTTATTTATAAAGGCATGAACGCTGCTTTGACTAGTGAAGATAAACCAATCCCATGTATTGCCATTCATTAAATGTTCGTGGTCACATTCATCTGCAATCTCCTTAGTTGTGATAAAAGGAGAGACGATTGGTATACCACCAAGCTTTACAGTAAGATCTATTGGTTCCTCTGTTCGAACTATCCCAGTAAAAATAACGTATTCATCTAAAAGTGGAAGCTTAGACATCCATCTCAGCCTTCACTTTTTGAATTAAGTCATAGGCTCCTTGCTCTGTAAGTATACGTGCTGCTTCTTTCCCAACTTCCTCAGGGTTCGTTCCAGAAACAACCTCTTTATAGATAACAGAAGCATCTGGCGCAGCTACTAGACCAGTTAATGTAATCCCCGATTCTGATACAGTTGCATGTCCAGCGATTGGTACCTGACAGCCACCATCCATTGCAGCTAAAAAGGCACGCTCTGCCGCTACAGCATCCCATGTATCCTTATCTGTTAATTTATGAATCTCTGTTAGTAGCTCCTTATCGTCTTCCCGACATTCAATTCCTAAAGAACCTTGACCTACTGCCGGTACACAATCTTCTACAGAAAGGTACTCCGTAATTACATCCTCGCTCCACCCTAGACGTTTAAGTCCAGCTGCCGCTAAGATAATAGCATCGTATTCTCCATCTTTTAGCTTTTGATATCTCGTTTCCACATTGCCTCGAATCCATTTTATTTCAATATCAGGACGCATTGTCAACAGCTGTGCACTTCTACGAAGACTGCTTGTCCCTACAATCGCACCTGCTGGTAAATCCATGAATTTTACATGATTTTTAGAAATGAACACATCACGCTCATCCACACGCTTTGGCGTACATCCCATCGTAAGACCTGGAGGTAAGACAGAAGGCATATCCTTCATGCTGTGAACCGCAAAATCTATTTCCTTATTAAGAAGTGCTTGTTCGATTTCTTTTACAAACAGCCCTTTCCCACCAACCTTAGAAAGCGTGACATCTAAGATTATATCTCCCTTTGTCACAATTTCTTTTATTTCAAATTCAAACGGTGCTCCTTTATCCTTCATTTGTTGAATAAACCATTTTGTTTGTGTTAATGCCAATTTACTTCTTCTAGAACCTACGATAATCTTACGCATAAAATCGCTACCTTTCTTAATACCAAAAATGGAATTGTGATAATTGACTACCCAATAAAAAATTTATCAAGACAAACAGGAAAGCATACACATGGATCCACGCATAATTAGTCCCTGTAAATCTAGCTCTTTTTCGCAAGAAAAGAACCGCGATATAAATGACTAATAAAATAAAAGAATTCACAATCTTAAAATCAAAAATGGAGAATTCATTCAGCGATATATAAGCCCATTGCAGTCCAAGGATTAAACTAACGAACAACAGAGGAATTCCTGTGACTACTGACATTGTCATTCCAGATTCCGCTTTACTTAACGAAGGTAGCCGTGAAAATTGCTTCGTCCATTTCTTCCTCTTTAGTACTCTATATAATAGTAAGTATAAAATAGAGAAAACAAACGATAAAGCAAAAGCTGCATATGCTAAAAAAGCAAAGGTAATATGGATGAATAAAAGCTCTGATCTTAGAGAATCTCTCACAGCAGATTGTTCCAATTGACCAGGTGCAAAGGTATGAATCGTCATAAAAATAAAACCAATAATATTTAGGAAGAAGCCGGGCAGCTCTAGTTTAAATATAAGCTGAACGACCAGCGCCAGCAAGATAATCAACCAGGCATAAAAATAGATTCCCTCGAACAAGGAGAGGATCGGAAATCGCTTCATTTCGATAATATACATGATGAGAAAAACGGTTTGTAATATCCACACAATAGCAAGGAGACCTACTGCTAAACGCTGTGCACGCCTATCTTTACTTAGGTAGTCAATAAAATAGAAAACAAGGCTAACAGATTGAAGGATGACCATAATCTCGTGTAGCCTTGTCATCGCCAAATCAGCCATATTATTTCTCCCCTTAAGCATAAAAAGAGACGTTCGTATATCTAGTAGTCACCATCAGATACAAACGCCTCCTTTTGCTTAATTAAATGATAAGTCCTTTTTTAATGCTTTGTTATCCACTAGGGATTGATTTATGTTTATTTTTGTTTTGTCATGCTGTAATTCAAATTCTCTTCTTACTTCTTCCTCTATTCCGAAAATTTGTTGGAATAGTCTTAGCTGTTCTGCAGAGTTATTCGAAGTTGATAACTCCTTCACCTGTAGAATAGGCTCTTTTAGGAGCTGATTTACAATTGATTTCGTATGCTTGCTTAAAATCTTTCTCTCTCGTTCAGTGAGATCCGGCATTTTATTTTCTATAGACGCCATTGTTTCTACTTGTATTCGGTTAGCTTTTTGACGAAGTGCTGAAATAATTGGAACTACTCCTAGGGTAGTGACCCAATCATTAAACTGGGCAATTTCCTCATCTATCATCTTACTAATTTGGGCTGCCGCACGTTCTCGTTCAGCAAGGTTTGCTTCTACAATCCCTTGTAAATCATCTATATCATATAAAAATACGTTTGGCAAATCACCAATACGCGGGTCTAAATCGCGAGGTACTGCTATATCCACCATGAATAATGGCTTTCCTTTGCGTAGACGCTCCACAAATTGCATCAATTCCAGATCAATAACAAAATCTGTTGATCCTGTAGAGCTAATTAGAATATCCGCTTCTAGTAAAGCGCATTGTAGCTCATCCATAGGCTTAGCATTTCCAGCAAATTTTGCAGCTAGCAGTTTGGCCTTCTCGTAAGTTCGGTTAATGACCGTAATCTTACCTGCTCCACTGCCATGAAGATTCTGAATGGCAAGCTCCCCCATTTTTCCAGCACCTAAAATTACTACATGCTTATGGTTTAAAGAACCGAATATCTTCTTTCCAAGCTCCACTGCTGCATAAGATACAGATACAGCATTTTCTCCAATTGCAGTTTCCGCATGTGCCCTTTTTGCAAATGTGACTGCTTGTTTAAATAACTGGTTAAAAATTGTACCTGTTGTGCCGTATTCTTGACCGTTTAAAAAGCTTTTTTTTACTTGGCCTAAGATTTGCGTTTCCCCAAGTACCATCGAATCTATTCCAGCTGTAACATGAAACAGGTGCTTGTTCGCGTGGTCATCCTCATGGATAAATAAATATCTAGACAGTTCTTCCATTGGTATTTCAAACCAATTAGCTAGAAACTGCTTAACGTAGTACTTGCCTGTATGCAATTGGTCCACGGTTGCATAAATCTCTGTGCGGTTACACGTAGAGACAATTACATTTTCCAGTATACTTTTCTGCTCTTGTAGTGCCTGCATAGCATTTGGAAGCTCGTCCTCTATAAACGAAAGCTTTTCTCGAATCTCTACTGGAGCAGTTCGATAATTGACACCCACCACGATTGTATGCATGGAATCATGTCACCCTTTCACGTTCATTTCATTATTCCTATTATAGCATAGGTTATTAATACCAAATTTTTTATTTGTGACTAAGATATGAACTATTAGATTAGAATTATTATAAAATAATGATAACAAAATACATTCAGTAATACAAACGTTCTAACTGCTTTTTAAAATGTTTAACTATTTACGCATTTCTGTATAATTAGGTGGATTAAACATAATAGATATAAGACTTGTTTTGAGTATTTTATATGTTGGTTATAAATCTAATGTTGGAGTAGTGCCACACATAAAGACTGTCAATCTCCGTTAATGGCGGACGCTTTCCGCGGAGACCAACAGGATGTTGGTCAGGAAAACGTTGTCACACGATGTGACGACTTTAGTTTTCCTTCCTCTAGTGGATTTTCCGCTCGGTGCTCCTGTCGCTACGCTTTCGTCGCAAATGAATTTCGCTGTTTCCGCAGGAGTCTGCCGCCATCCACTCCGATTAATGTACAAATAACCTTCCTATAAATTTTTTCTAGTCAATACAAGTTTATAGAAAAGGGTGTGTTTGTACTTTTTTATTATCAAATTGTTTGAATATCCAATCGTTATTGTAGAACCTATCAATTTATTACACCGTAGATTCACTTGCAAATGAACATAAAAAAACCAATTAGGAGTATCATTCCCTAATTGGTTTTTTATAACCCTTCGAGAAGAAAGGTATTCTACTAAATTCTACTTTCTATCTCTGCCCATGCAGCATCCTTACCTAAGCCGGTTTCGGAAGAAAAGACGATTAATGGGTCCTCTTTCTCCATCTGAAGACCTTCTCTTACGATTTTCTTATGCTTATCCCATTTACCTTTCGCTATCTTATCAGCCTTTGTAGCAATGACGATACAAGGGATATTATAATGCTTTAGGAAATCGTACATCATTTCATCATCTGTTGTCGGCGGATGACGCAAGTCAATAATTAGAATAACAGCCTTTAAAACACTGCGAGAGGTAAAATAGGTTTCAATCATTTTACCCCATGCAGCTCTTTCTGATTTAGAAACCTTGGCATAGCCATAACCAGGTACATCCACAAATAGCAGGTCTTCCTCCAGCTTATAGAAATTAAGCGTTTGAGTCTTCCCAGGCTTTGAGGAAATCCTAGCCATACTTTTTCTACCAATCATCTTGTTGATGAACGAGGACTTCCCGACATTGGAACGTCCTGCCAAAGCAAACTCCGGAAGCCCTCCTTCTGGATATTGGTCTTGGCGTACTGCACTTATTAGTAACTCTACATTATTTATCTTCATTGTTTTGCCTCCTCTAAGGCTAGTTGAAGCACTTCCTCAGCATCGGAAACAAAATGGAATGTTAATACTTCACGAACGCTTTCTGGTATATCTTCAATATCCCGCTCATTATCCTTTGGACAAATGATCGTTGTCAATCCTGCTCGATGGGCACTTAATGTTTTCTCCTTTAACCCACCTATCGGTAAAACTCGTCCTCTAAGTGTTACCTCTCCCGTCATTCCTACCTCACGTTTAATCGCACGTCCTGTTAAGGCAGATACAAGCGCTGTAACAATCGTGATACCCGCAGAAGGTCCATCCTTTGGAACAGCTCCTTCTGGAACGTGTATATGAATGTCATGATTTTCATGAAAGGTCGAATCAATTCCAAGCTCTGTAGCCCTTGACCTCACATAAGAGAGAGCAGTCTGTGCCGATTCCTTCATTACATCTCCGAGCTTCCCAGTCAGTTGTAGCTTACCTGATCCTTTAGATAAGGAGACTTCAATCTGAAGAGTGTCTCCACCTACTGTCGTATAAGCTAGTCCTGTAGCAACCCCTACTTGATTTTCCGTTTCTGCCTGTCCATATCTGTACTTGTGTTTTCCAATCAAGCCTTCTAAGTTGTTGGAGGAAACAGTTACTCGTTTCTTTTCTCCAGAGACAATTTGCAATGCAGCTTTTCTGCAAATATTAGCAAGTACACGCTCGAGACTTCTTACTCCTGCTTCACGTGTATAATAACGAATAACATCCAATATTGCTTCATCTTTTACTTGAAGCTGTGTCTTCTTCAAGCCGTGCTCTTTCAGCTGTTTCGGTAGTAAATGGTTTTTGGCAATAGATTGCTTTTCCATTTCCGTGTAACCAGCAATTGAGATAATTTCCATACGATCTCTTAGAGGTCCAGGAATGGTACTCAAATCGTTTGCTGTTGCAATAAAAAGAACCTTTGATAAATCATAGGTTTCCTCAATATAATGATCACTAAATGAATTATTTTGTTCAGGATCCAATACTTCTAGCATGGCTGCTGATGGATCCCCCCGAAAATCATTCGACATTTTATCAATCTCATCCAATAAAATCAGTGGATTAATCGTGCCTGCTTTTTTCATCCCTTGGATGATGCGTCCTGGCATAGCTCCGACATAGGTACGTCTATGTCCTCTAATTTCCGATTCATCTCGAACGCCACCAAGAGAAATCCTGACAAAATTCCTTCCAAGGGATTCAGCGATTGATTTTGCAAGAGAAGTTTTCCCAACTCCAGGAGGTCCTGCTAAACAAAGGATAGGGCCCCGAAGAGACTTTGTTAGCTGGCGAACTGCAAGATATTCTAGCACGCGTTCCTTAACGGATTCTAGACCATGATGATCACGGTCGAGGATTTGTTCAGAGCGCTTAATATCTAGCTGATCCTTTGTTTCCTTCGTCCATGGAAGTGACAGAATCCAATCGATATAGTTACGTATAACACCGCTTTCAGGTGATTGAGTAGGAAGTTTTTCGTAGCGATCAAGCTCCTTGAGTACATTTTTCTTTGTATTTTCAGGAAGCCCTGCTTGTTCAATTCTTCTCCTAAGCTCTGCAACCTCTCCGGTCTTCCCTTCCTTGTCACCAAGCTCTGTTTGGATAGCTTTCATTTGCTCACGCAAATAAAATTCCTTTTGGGTTCTTTCCATTGCATTCTTTACTCGTGTGTGAATTTTCTTTTCTAATATCAATATTTCTTGCTCATTATAAAGCTGAGCGATCAATGTTTCGAGACGCTCTTTGACATCCACAATTTCAAGTAATTTTTGCTTATCTGAAATTTTTAAAGGTAGACTAGAGGCAACCATATCTGCAAGCCTACCTGGCTCATCAATATTCGCCACCGATTTATAGCTATCCTCTGTTAGGTGCTTAGAAGATCTCGTGAATTTTTCGAAATTAAGCAGTAAAGATCTAGTAAGAGCTTTCGTCTCCTGGTCTCCTTCTAGGACTTCCTCATATGCCTTTACAGTGACCTCATCGTAGGTCTCCGTCTCCCGATAATCAATGAATTCTGCTCGCTGTATACCTTCTACAAGGACACGCATCGTCCCATTTGGCAGCTTTATAATCTGCTTGATATGCGCAAGGATACCCATCGAGTAGATATCTTCTTCAGATGGCTGTTCCACTTCTATCTCTTTTTGAGCAGTGAGAAATAATTTTTCTTCTCTTTTCATCGCTTCGTTTAATGCAGCAATCGACCTTTCACGACCGATATCTATATGAAGAATCATGGTAGGGAAAATAAAAAGACCTCTTAAAGGTAACAAGGGATAATAGTTTTTATTTGCCATTCGGGATATCACCTCCGTATTATTGTGTCCGAAAGCAAACAGTATCATACAAATAACAGCCCCTCTACAGGAGCTTCAAAGAAAAATAGCTGACATCCTGCTTGCGTGCATGACGCAGTGGAAGCCAGCTGTTCAAATGGCTGAAATTTAAGCCGATGTTTTTTTGTTATCTGTATCTTTTACTTCGGTACCGTCAGCTAATAACAGTCTTGGTCTTTTACCGTTCGTAAGAGTTTCCTTTGTAATGATACATTCTACAATGTCCTCACGAGAAGGAAGCTCATACATCACATCTAGCATCGTATTTTCAATGATAGAGCGAAGACCACGTGCACCTGTTTTTCGCTCGATGGCTTCTTTCGCAATTTCAACTAATGCCTCGTCTTCAAACGTCAATTTCACGTTATCTAACTCAATCATTTTTTGATATTGCTTTACTAGTGCATTCTTTGGTTCTGTTAAGATACGTACCAATGCTTCATTATCTAATTGCTCCAGACTTGCAAGTACAGGTAAACGACCAATGAACTCTGGTATTAAACCAAATTTCAATAAATCCTCTGGAATGAGATTAGAAAGCATTGACTTAGATTGTAAAGCTGCTTTGTTTGGGTCTGCTCCAAATCCTATAACCTTTTCTCCAAGACGACGCTTGATGATTTGTTCTATACCATCAAATGCTCCACCAACGATAAACAGAATATTAGTTGTATCTATTTGAATAAACTCTTGATGTGGATGCTTACGACCACCTTGTGGAGGAACGCTCGCTACTGTACCTTCTAGAATTTTCAGAAGTGCTTGTTGTACACCTTCACCTGAAACATCACGTGTAATCGATGGATTTTCAGACTTACGTGCCACTTTATCGATTTCATCTATATAGATAATTCCTTTTTCTGCTTTTTCAATGTCGTAATCTGCCGCTTGAATTAGCTTTAAAAGAATGTTTTCTACGTCTTCTCCAACATATCCAGCTTCCGTTAAGGAAGTTGCATCTGCTATAGCAAAAGGAACGTTTAGGATACGTGCTAATGTTTGTGCCAGTAACGTTTTCCCACTACCTGTTGGCCCAATTAGCACGATATTAGATTTAGATAACTCTACCTCATCTATTACGCTATTTGAATTGATACGTTTGTAGTGATTATAAACAGCCACAGCAAGGGATTTTTTTGCTCTTTCTTGCCCAATTACGTACTCATCTAAGATAGCTAAGATTTCTTTTGGTTTAGGAACTTCTTTGAACTCTACTTCTTCTTCTGTACCAAGCTCTTCTTCTACAATTTCTGAACAAAGATCGATACACTCATCACAAATATATACACCTGGTCCAGCAACAAGTTTTCGAACTTGTTCTTGTGGCTTGCCACAAAAAGAACATTTTAAGTTCCCTTTTTCATCATTGAATTTGAACAAAATATTCACCCCTATTCAAGCCATTATCTTACAAGATTCTATTCCGAGAATCAAATAAAAAGTTTAAGTATATTTTTTTATCTAGAAACATCTATGTATGGTATAAAACAAGGCACAGATCAAATCTGTACCTTGTTCTATTATAACGCTATGTTTTCAATTAAGAAATTTTTGCGTTATCTACTAAGAATTCAACTGTTTTTTGGAAACGAAGGTCATTTGCAAGTACCTCAGTACCACCAAGAACTCGTTTAATGTCATCAGCAGACATGTTGAATTGAGCACTCATTTTTTCAAGTTCAGCGTTCACATCTTCTTCAGACGCTTGAAGATTTTCTGCATTAGCAATCGCTTCTAAAGTTAAAGAAACCTTTACACGATTTTTTGCATCTTCAGCCATTTGTGCACGAAGAGCCGCTTCATCTTGACCAGAGAATTGGTAGTAAAGATCCAAGTTCATTCCTTGTTGCTCTAAACGTTGACCGAATTCTTGTAGCATACGATCAGTTTCTGTTTCAATCATTGCTTCTGGAATGTCGATTGTTGCATTGTTTGCTGCAGCTTCTACTAGTTCATCACGTAAGCTTTGTGCAGCTTGTTGTTTTTTCTCTTCAGCTGTTCTTTCTTTTAACTTTTCACGTAATGCGTCGATTCCTTCTACCTCAGGATCGATTTCTTTTGCAAATTCATCGTTAAGCTCAGGAAGTTCTTTTCCTTTTACTTCTTTTACTGTTACTTTGAAAGTTGCAGCTTTTCCAGCAAGCTCAGCAGCGTGATATTCTTCTGGGAATGTTACTTCTACATCTTTTGATTCTCCAGCCTTCACACCAACTAATTGCTCTTCAAAGCCAGGGATGAATGAGTTAGAACCAATTTCTAGTGGATAGTCAGATCCAGCTCCACCTTCAAAAGCAACATCATCCACGAAACCTTCGAAATCGATAACTGCTGTATCTCCTTCAACGATTGCATCTTCTTTCACTACTAGTTCAGCTAAACGAGTTTGTTGGCTTTTTAATTGCTCTTCAATTTCTTCGTCAGTAACTGTTTCATCTAGTTTTGTCACTTCAAGACCTTTGTAGTCTCCTAAAGTTACTTCTGGTTTTACAACAACTTTCGCAGTAAAAACAAGAGGCTGACCTTTTTCCATAGTTACGATGTCGATTTCTGGACGATCTACTGGCTCAATTCCAGCTTCTTCGACAGCAGAAGCATATGCTTCTGGAAGAATGAAATCAAGTGCGTCTTGGTATAAGGATTCCACTCCATACATTTTTTCAAACATTTGACGAGGCATTTTTCCTTTACGGAAACCTGGTGCATTAATTTGCTTTACTACTTTTTTGAATGCTTGATCTAGTCCATTGTTCACTACGTCAGCAGCTACTTCGACTGTTAAAAGACCGTTATTTCCTTCTTGTTTTTCCCATTTAACTGACATATATTCTACCTCCAAAAATGATTTACAATAATTTAGTAGCCTGATAAAGAATTGAAAAGGCTTAGTTCATACTAATTATATTGACAACTTGTATATTATAGCATAACTAAAGAGAGTTTCAACACTATTGATTATTTGGTGCTTGAAGCGAGAGTTCTATTTTCCATATAAAATCGAGTAAAGGAGTAGATACATTTGGTTCTCCCATAAATAAGCTTTCCACAAATGTGGAATATGCATCTGCTATTTCCTCATCCTCATAGCCTTTCCAGTTTAGCGGAAAAAGTGCGTAAGCATGTCGATGGATAAGCTCTGCTGTCAATGCTTGTTGAGACGGATCCTTTGCTAGCTTTTCTTGTACCAATTGAGTGATATGCTCCATTCGATCAACTGCTGTATTAACTGGTGGCTTAGCAGGAGAAATACTCATCTGTTGCCCATATTTGTTAACTTTCACTTCTTCCAGAACCCCTGCACTACCAAGAAGTAAAAGAGCAAGCGTTTGAATGGTAGGTGGTACCATCTCACTCTCAGCAATCAACTTAATTTCTTTAATAGCGTCAGATATATTCTGATAAAAGGCCTGTTGCAGGATTTGCTCCTGCTGAACAAAGGGGAGACTGATAAAATGCTCATATTCAATCTTATCTTTTTCTATTTTTTCCACTTCTTCTACTTCTCCCTCAGGCATCAGCGGACTTTGTTCCCCCGCTAACCGACCGCTAAGCTCAAGCAGTTGCTGAAAGTTGGTCTTACGCTCATTAGAGAACTCATATTCAGATAATATGTAAGATATCGTTTCATTTAAAGCGGTATATTCCTTCAAATCAAGTAGGATGGTTAGGTAAAGCTCGACAATTTGCTCAAAAGCAGGGGATTTCCCCTCTAATAGCTCCTCACAAATTTCTCTTGCCTCTTGAGTTCTTCTTGTTTCCAATAAAGTCAGGATATATACACTCAAAATCATATCATCAAGCTTTACAAATTTCTTTGCCTCATCAAAGCATGCAGCTGCTTTTATATAATTATTCTTTTCTGCAAAAGCCAAACCTTCCGTTATCAATGTTTCTACCATGCCAGGGAACACGATAACCTTATCATTTGTCTGCAGGTAATGATTTTTTTTCTTCATGAAACCTAACCGCCTCTTTGTTCTATGTATGATGATGATAGTATATCATTTTCTATTTATTTTCTCACTTTTAAATGTGATTTTTTGTAAAAAATGAAAGAAAAATAAAAAGAGATATTCCAATATCGCTTTTTTCTGGAATATCCTAATAGGAGTCATTGTTTTTTGCTATCATCTCTTCTTTCATTATTCTTCTCACTGTTCAGCTTTTTAATACTTTGCAGCTGTGGTGTATTCGGTATATCCTATGTGTTTTTCTTTATTCTTTTCCCTGTATAGCTACTAATTAAACTTTATAGTATTCTTTGCAAGTAATAGGTTCATTTCTATTTTATAATAACTTTCTTATAACTAATCTCTGTCCCTTCATATATAATTGATGAATCAAAAAATGTACGATTAAAAGGTAGAATTTATTTTATGAATCTTAGGTTCTCCGCTGTGTCGGACGCTTTCCGCGGGCCAACAGGATGTTGGTCAGGAAAACGTTGTCACACGATGTGACGTTCTTAGTTTTCCGTCCTTAAAATGAGCCATAGCCGAACGCTAACGCGTGCCGTTGCTATGTCTCACCTGTCTCCATCCTCCCGCAGGAGTCGCCCACACTGCTCCGAACCCATTCGTGTACACTTCTAAAAATAGTTTTTAATTAATAGTTTTTAAAAGAATAGAACCTTTCAAGAAAGGAATAGTTTTATCCCATCCTCCTCTAACAATGTCAGGAAAAGAGGTTGTCCACATGGTTGGGCGTTTTCCGGAGTCCAACAGGATTCTGGTCAGGAATACGTTGTCACAAGACGTGAGGTACTTAATTTTTCCTACCCTAAGTTAAGCCATTGACATATTTCTTTTAAGGATCCCAGCATATTAAACTGATACATAACAAGAGGTAAAGTTAATTTGTTCTTTTACTATTTTCGGATGATTCTAAAGACTGTTCGGCTTTCCTCCATCTCTACTAAAAAAGTAGTACAAACCATAGCCTTGGTTTGTACTACTTTCGTGTATTTCATATGATTTTTCATAACTTCTAAGCAATTTGCATTGCTTCTTGCTCACGAAGCTTTTGAAATAATAGTAAGTCTCTTTGGTAAGACGCTATATATGTGGAAAGGCTATGTTGTTTGACTGCTTGAAAGGTCATCTCATCTGCAATAGCAAAATGTTTATTAAGCTTCTCTGCATTCTCCCATGCAGTCTCTTCAAAAACTAAATTCATATCATGCTCCTCAATCAGCATAGCGAGAAGTGCTAGGTTCGTATAAAGTTCTTTTATAGAATAACTATTTTTCATTTCAAAGATTTCATAAGTACGATCTATAGTAGCCATCAAATTATCTCTATCTATGGCATGGCCAAGCTCATGGATTGTTAGTATTTCAATATAAGTTTCGAGGGTAATAGGAAATGACATTTCTTCTTTTGCTTCTATTAAACGCTTTTCATCAAAGCTTAAATAATGCCCTATGAAGTTATAGCTCATATTTACTCCGGATCGGTCTTTTCTAATCTCAACATCCATTTCAACTGTATCCATTGTCGAGCTAATTATCTGCTGTATATTCTGAGTAGTTACCACTTGGTTCATTCAGTTATTCAGTTTCTCCTCTTTAAGGTAGTTGTCTACCATTTTTTTCACACAAGAGAAACTATATAACAAAAAAAGGAAGAAAACAAGATTTTTGCACGAGAAATACCCAAAGCCGAAATCTCGACTTTGGGTATTTCAAAACTTTTTATTTGTCTTCTAATTAGTATAAATTAATTG
Organism: Psychrobacillus sp. Z16_25; assembly: GCF_056856695.1. NCBI lineage: Bacteria > Bacillati > Bacillota > Bacilli > Caryophanales > Bacillaceae > Psychrobacillus > Psychrobacillus sp. Z16_25. The sequence goes on from NZ_JBXEOV010000007.1 coordinate 170,967, forward strand.
TTAGAGCGTCGGCTACGGCTGCTCGCTTCTCCGCCTTTGCGACCTGCTTCTTCACGGCTCATTTTGCCGTTGTTACCATTACCGGTATTGCTAGAGTTACCGGTATTGCTCCGTGCTTCTCCACCCTTGCGACCAATTTCTTCATAGAAATCTTGGCCATGGTTACTAGAAGTTGATTCCCCGCCTTTACGGCCGATTTCTTCATAGAAGTCTTGTCCATGATTTTTGGAGGTTGCTTCCCCACCTTTACGTCCCGCTTCTTCAAATGACAGCTTGCCGTTGTTGTTTCTGCGATTGTTTTGGTTGTTTGCCATGTTACATTCCTCCTTACATGTTTTAGTGAGCTTTTCTATCGCTCACGTAGTCTTTATATTCCCAGCAAAGATTATCTAAAACATAAGATGACCAAATTGAAGCTTAAGCCCTAATCAGTTACATTGTCATGATATTTTTTAGCTTTTCTAAGACAGATTGAAACTGCTCCGGCTCAATATCTTGTCGAAAGTGACGAAAAGGATCTCCTATTGTTTGTATCCTATCTATTACTGCCGGAATGGTAAAGAGCTCTGGATGTAACCCCTCCTTCACCTCTTCCCAAAGCAAAGGAGTGGCAATTAAGCCTCGATCATTTCCTCGGGTTGAATACGGTGCAATAATTGTCTTCCCTTCATGGTGCTGCACGTAATCTAGATAAAGCTTATTATTCCTATTCTTTTTCAACCTCTCTGTGGTAAACCAATTAGGCTCCTGCTCCACAAGAAAATCACATATAAATTTAGTGAAAATACGAGTTTGTTCATAGGAATACGTATTTTCCGGAAGTGGTATGTACAGCTGCAATCCTTTACCTCCGGAAGTCTTCACGTAGGAGGGCAGCTGAAACTGATCAAATATCGCTTTCATTCGAATTGCCGCTTCGATTGCTAGTGAAAATTCCTCTACAGATGGAGGGTCTAAGTCAAACACTATTTCAGTCGGCTTGTCCATTTCATAAAGCTGAAAAGGTATGTGGAGCTCAAGAGCCAACTGGTTTCCAAGCCAAAGTAGCGTTTCAATATTATTACAAACCACATAACGATTTCCCTCGAAAACTGTGGTATTTACATAGCTAGGTAACTTGTCCTCCCAATTTTTCTGATAGAATCGCTCCTCTCGTAGCGTACCATGTGGATAGCGAATGACTGTTAATAGTCGGTTATTTAGAAAGGGAAGCATGTATGTCGAAGCTTGCTGCAGATAATATAGGAAACCTTCCTTGTCTATCTGAATCGATGGCCAAACCGGCTTATCGGGATGGGTAACCTTCACACTCTCCGGAATAGGAAACATATCATATGTGAGTCTTTCCCAAGTGCATGTTTGTGGATCGACATCTAAGGCAAAAGCATAAAATCGTGGTTCTCTTAAGCTTTTCCCATCAAAATCAATACAGGCGACAATGATACAGATAGATGGTTCAATATCCCAAACATTCTCTGTTAGTTGACGTCCATTACGTCGAAAAAATTGTACTAACGTTTTCTCCTCTTCTTCAGAGAGTCCATTTTTTACGTTTACAACCTCTACAAGCTTGTTCCCTTTATAAACTTCTCCCTTAAAATAGCCATTTTCCTTATCGTAACTGGTCAAGATGACATGTATAAGCTTCCAATTTTTTATTTTCACCCACTGGTTTGTTCTCTTCCCACTTGTCCAGACACTAGCTCGCTGCTTTGCAATCATTCCTTCTCCACAAGACGCTTGAAGCTGTCCCAATAACTCCTTACTATTTTTAAAGACATCAATCATTTGCAGTCTTTCTGGGTTTGTATAAGAAATAGAGAGAGGAAGCTGAAGCTTTTTAAATAATTGCAGTAGCTTTTTCTTACGGTCATTTAATGGTAGAGATGTTAGTAATTCTCCCTTGTATTGCAAAATATCAAATACAACATAATGACAGGGAAACTTATTTACATGCTCCAAAATAGACTTCTCCGTTCGCATTCTTCCTCTTACCTGAACTTTGGTGAAATCACTATTAAAATTATTCGTTAGATATACAAGCTCTCCATCGAGGCTTAAAGGAAGAAACTCTTCTATTTGATCTCTCAGCTCTTTGCAGAAATGAATAATTTCAGGAAACATATTGTTTAAATTTTTTCCATTTCTACTCCATAAAACAATCTCCTGATTCCATTCAAGGATACAACGAAAGCCATCATACTTTACTTCATATAACCAATCCTTTCCTTTTGGAATATCAACTGCGGATGTTAATAGCATGGGTTTCATTTGTAAACCTGCCTTCTCTTGGCTTCATTTTACTGTTAGTTTTATTATTTTCTAGTCAGTCATACATATTTCATTAAAAATATTCCAAAGTAAGATAAAAAGGTCGTGAATGATATGCATACCGTCTGGAAAGGAAGCATTAGCTTTGGGTTGGTTAATATCCCTGTAAAGCTCCATGCTGCCACTGAAAATAAAGACATTAAGCTTCGACAGCTCCATAAAGAATGCCATACGCCCATCACTTATAAGAAAGTTTGTGAAGGGTGTAATAAAGAAGTGAAAAATGAAGATATTGTGAAAGCATATGAGTATTCCAAAAATAAGTTTGTCCTTTTAGATGAGGAAGAGTTGGAAAAGCTGCGCAAGGAAAATGAAGACAAAGCGGTAGAAATTATAGATTTTGTTAAGCTAGAGGAAATCGATCCAATTTATTTCGAAAAAAGCTATTATATGGCTCCAGATAGTGGTGGCTCAAAGGCCTACTCGCTTTTAAGAAAAGCACTCTTAGACTCCGGGAAGATTGGAGTAGCAAAGATTATTATTCGCGCAAAGGAACAGCTTGCTGTTGTAAGAGTATATAAAAACATGCTCGTTATGGAGACAATACATTTTCCGGATGAGGTTCGCCCAGTTGCCGAGGTGCCCAACATCCCTATTGAACAAGAAGTGGTTCAAAAGGAGCTAGAAACAGCTTTACTATTAGTAGATCAGCTAACAACTGAATTTGAACCTGAAAAATATAAGGATGATTATCGAACGGCCTTAATGGAGCTAATAGAAGAGAAGAAGAACAACACCTTAATAGTAGAAACAGATGCAAAACAGCCTGTTGCAGCATCGAACGTCACCGATTTAATGGCTGCACTTCAAGCTTCATTGGATAGAACAAAGCCAAAGAAAAAAACAACAACCAGAAAAAGAACGCCAAAAAAGAAAACCTCTTAACGAAAAAAGCTGCCCTAGGTAGTGACCCCTTAAAGTTAGAGTTTAATTTATGCAGCTAATCGGCTGGTATGAGTTCGGTATTTTACCGGGCTCA